>JANOTU010000398.1:0-6028 GCA_031416515.1 Hyphomicrobiales bacterium | reverse complement strand
GGCCGGAAATACGCCGTGTTTGGAACTGCCGCATCGATGAACGGCTATGCGGCGTCAACCGCGTCGGTCACCTTGCGCAATGGCTACAAGACCTCGCTTCCCGCCCATGCGCCGCGCGGCATATTCCTCGACCTCAAGGTTTCAGCCGATGCGCCAACATGGCTTTCCGCCGCTGGGCTTGGCGACTCGCTGTGCCGCTCCACCGCGCAGATCGACTGGTGGGCCTCGCACCGGCTGTTTGACACGTTCTATTCCAGCGTGCCCTACACGCTGATTGGCGGGGATGAGCCCGCCATGATAAAATCAGCGCCGGGTCTGGCGCGGCATTCGGTTGCAGCCAACGGCCATTTGCACCGTGTCCTGACCTTATGCGGGTTCGGCGTGTGCTTCACCGGGGTTTCGCATCATGGCTCCATGGGCGAGCATCAGGTGTCGCACTGGATTGATATGTTTACCGGCAAGGCCCATCCCGGCACCACGCATGGCCAGCAAGTCGGCGTGGCCTCCCTGGCCATCGCCCGCCTGCAATGTGAAATTCTGGCGCTGGACCGCGCCCCCGAAATCCGCCCCACGCATATTGTCGAGGCCGAGTTCGTTGACCGCTACGGCGAAGACATTGGCGCCATGTGCTACGCGCAAGCGAAAAAGAAATCTTTCGACAAGGCCGGCGCGGCGCGCTTCAACGCCAAACTTTCAGCGCTGTGGCCGCAACTCCGCGAGGAACTCCGCCCCTTCATCATGGACCCCGCCACCATGAAAGCAACGCTTGCCGCCGCAGGCGGCCCCGTGACCGCAACTGAGATGGGCCTCTCCCGCTACGTCTGGCAAGACGCCATGAAATACGCCCGCGACATCCGCAATCGCTGGTCATTCCTGGACCTTGCCGACGATGCGGGGCTGCTGGATGAGTTTTTGAGCAGGGATGAGCAATGATGAACGCCCTCACCTCTTCTTTCTTCCCCCCTCGCGGGGGAAGGTGGCGTGAAGCGCCGGATGAGGGGGCTTTCTTGGCAAGTCCAACTGCCAACAGAACTCGCTGCACCTCCCCCTCATCCGGCTTGCGGCCTTGCGGCCGCAATCCACCTTCCCCCGCGAGGGGGGAAGGAAGAAAACAAAGGATTCACGCATGGCTTCAGTAACTGTCAAGAAGGCCTACAAGAAATACGGCGTTGTCGAGGTTGTTCACGGCATTGACCTCACCATTGAGGATGGGTCCTTTGTGGTGCTGCTGGGGCCTTCGGGGTGTGGGAAGTCGACCCTGCTGCGGATGATCGCGGGGTTGGAATCAGTCACTGCTGGCGATATCGAGATCGCCGGCAAGCGCGTCAACGAGGTTCACCCCAAGGACCGCAACATCGCCATGGTGTTCCAGAACTACGCGCTCTATGCGCACATGACGGTGAAGGACAATATGAGCTTCTCGCTGGTTCTGGCCAAGCGCCCGCAAAGCGAAATTGACGAGAAGGTGGGCTGGGCCGCGAAGATCCTCAATCTTGATCCCTATCTCAAGCGCTACCCGCGCGAGCTTTCCGGCGGGCAGCGCCAGCGGGTGGCCATGGGCCGCGCCATTGTGCGGGACCCTGCGGTGTTTCTGTTCGATGAGCCGCTTTCCAACCTTGATGCGAAACTGCGGGTGCAAATGCGCACCGAAATCAAGGAGCTGCATGCAAGGCTGAAAACCACCACGGTTTACGTGACCCATGACCAGATCGAAGCCATGACCATGGCGGACAAGATCGTCATCCTGCGCGACGGCGTCATCGAGCAAGAAGGCACGCCGCTCGATGTCTACGACCATCCCGCCAATCTGTTTGTGGCCGAGTTCATCGGCTCGCCCTCCATGAACATGCTCAAGGGCGAAGTGACGGCTGAGGGTGTCAAGCTTGCCTCAGGCGTGGTGCTGCCGCTGCCCAAATCGCACAAAGCGAAGCCCGGACAGCAGGTCATCTACGGCGTCAGGCCGGAACATTTTGGCCCCGGCCACGGTGTCAAGGCCATTGTCAATGTGACCGAACCCACCGGCCCTGAAATCCACATCTACGCCGAACTTGGGAACCAGGAAATTTGCGCCATCACCGCTGACCGGCTGGACCTCAAGCCCGGCGATGACATCATGCTTCTTCCCCGCCTCGACAAGGTGCATTTGTTTGACGCTGAAACCGGCAAGGCCATTGCTTGAGCCGGATCACCATTCTGGGGGCTGGCGTCATGGGGTCAGCCATGTGCATGCCCCTGTGCGACCGGGGGCATCAGGTGACGCTGACTGGCACCCATCTTGACCGCGAGATCATCGAGAGCGTGAAAGCCTCAGGCCGCCATCCCAAACTCAATGTGCAATTGCCGGATGGCATCAAGGCCCGTCACCACGAGGAATTCAGCAGCGAGGCGGATCTCATTCTGCTTGGTGTGAGTTCGGCAGGTGTGGCTTGGGCCATTGACAGGCTTTGCGAGGCTTTGAAAGCGCCCGTTCCCGTGGTGATGATCACCAAGGGCATGCATCCCGGGAACGGGACTCTCACGGCATTTCCCGATCATGTGGCGCGCGAGGTGGGCCGCCGCACGGGCGTCATCTTGCAGATTGCCGCCATTGCTGGCCCCTGCATTGCCGGTGAACTGGCGGCGCGCCGCCACACGGGAACGGTGATCACATCGCATGTCATGGGCTTTGCGGCGCGCCTGTGCGAAATGCTGGAGACAAATTACTACCATCCGCGCGCCTCGCCCGATGTCATCGGTGTGGAAGTCTGCGCCGCGTTCAAGAATTTCTTCGCCATCGCGGTGGGCTGGGCCGCGGGCCGTCTTGAAGCGCTTCCGCCCACTGACAACAAGGCTTTCAACCACAATGCCGCCGCCATCATTTTTGATCAGGCCATCGCTGAGTTGATGGCGCTTACCCGCAGCTTTGGCGGTGACGTCAGCAATGCCTGGGGACTGGCCGGGGCTGGCGACCTTTATGTGACCTGTCTGGCGGGCCGCAATTCCCGGCTGGGCAATAATCTGGGGCGCGGCCTGACCTATGCCCAAGTCAAGGATGGCCCGATGCGCGGCGATACCATCGAGGGCGCTGAGCTTGGGGTTGCGGTGGCGCAAACCCTGAAAGAGATGATGGGCGCAGCGAAGCTGGCGCGACTGCCTCTCACCACAGCAATTCTGGACGCCCTCACACTGGACCAGCCTCTCGATCTCCCGTGGGCCGAGTTTCACCGCGTGCCGTGACCGACCTTGCCGCCATTCCCGATCGCGACACTGAGCGGGCGACCCGCGCCGCATGGCTTTATTTCGTGGCGGGGTTGACGCAGGCCGCAATCGGCAAGAAGCTGGGCCTGAGCCGCATCCGCATCAATCGCCTGCTGGCTCAAGCCCGCGAGCAGGGTCTCGTTCAGATCACCGTGACGGGCCGTATCACTGATTGCGTGGCGCTGGAAGAGCGACTCAAACTCATTTTCTCGCTTCAAGACGCTATCGTGGTGCCAGCGCCGCCAGACCAGAGCCAGTTGCCGCAGATGATTGGCGCTGCGGCTGGTCAATATCTGGGATCGCGGCTCAAAGACGGAATGTCGGTGGGTGTGGGCTGGGGACGAACCCTGAGATACTCCCTGCAATCGGTGCCGCGCCGCAGCTTCAAGCGCCTGTCTGTCGTCTCGCTGATCGGGGGCTTGACGCAGTCCTCAGTGGTCAACCCGCATGAAACCGCCTCGCGCCTCGCCGATATCGTGGGGGCGCAATGCTACTATGTGGCGGCCCCGGCGCTCACCGATTCTGAGGCAACGCGCGACATCCTCCTCAACCAGCCCATGGTGCGCGAGGTGTTTGAGCGGGGCTCGAAAGTTGATCTGGCTTTGCTGTCAGTGGGCGAGCTCACAGGTGCCAACACCATTTTGGAAGTCGGGCTGATCACAGGTGATGAAGCTGCAAGCCTGGCCAAGGCTGGCGCTGTTGGCGACATTTGCGTGCACTGGATAGATGCAGCAGGCGCCGTCATAGCCCACCCATTGAACAGCCGCGCGGTGGCTCTGCCGCCGCACCGGCTCAAGGGCATTCCCAGTGTTATTCTCGCTTCCGGTGGCCGCCAAAAAATCGCCGCCATCGGCGGAGCCTTGCAGGCCGGATTTGCCAATGTGCTGGTGACAGACGAAGCCACAGCGCGCGCCCTTTTGCACAAGGCATCACCTCGGCTATAAGTGGGGAGACATGCTCACAGCCCTTTCCATCCGCGATATTGTGCTTATCGAAAAGCTCGATTTGGCCCTTGAAATGGGACTTACCGTGCTCACGGGCGAAACCGGCGCCGGAAAATCGATCCTCCTCGATGCGCTGGGGCTGGCGCTGGGAGCGCGCGGTGATTCGAGCCTGGTGCGAAGCGGCGCCGAGCGCGGCGTGGTGACGGCGGCGTTTGCGCTGCCGCGCGCCCATGCCGCACTCGCCATTCTCAAGGAACAGGGCATCGATTGTGACGGCGAGCTGGTGATCCGCCGAATCCAGAATGCTGATGGCCCCAGCCGCGCCATGATCAATGACCAGCCGGTGAGCCTTAATCTTCTGCGCCAGATCGCCGGTTCGCTGGCGGAAATCCATGGCCAGCACGCCGACCGGGCCTTGGTTGATGTGAGCTTCCACCGCCAGCTGCTGGATGCCTTCGGCGGACTTGACTCGTTGGGCCTGGAGACCGCTCAGTTGTGGGAGGCGGCGAGCATTGCCAGGCAGGCCCTTGATGAGCACCGCGCGCTTATGGAGCGCGCCGAAGCCGAGCGCGATTATCTTGAACATGCGGCCGAGGAACTCCGCGCCCTTGGTCCCGCCCACGGCGAGGAAGCCAGACTGGCAGAGGCGCGCGCCATCATGATGTCGTCGGAGCAATTTGCCGAGGCCCTCAGCGAGGCCGAGGATGCGCTCGCGGGCGACGGCACATCGATTGCAAAACTCAACGGGGCGTTGCGCAAGCTGGAGCGCCGCCGCGACAGCGCTGGCGGCAGGCTGGATCATGTCTGCGCGGCGCTTGACCGTGTGCTCACGGAAATCACCGAGGCCGAAAACGCCATCGCCGAAGCCCGCCGATCTTTCGTGTATGACCCCAAGCATCTGGAAAAATCCGAAGAGCGGTTGTTCACGCTCCGCGCCGCGGCGCGGAAGTTCAAATGCACCGTGGATAATCTGGCCACAGTGCGGACGCGCTTTGAGCGGGAACTCACAGCCATCAGCGATGGCGGCGCGCGGCTGCTGGCGCTGGAAAAAACCTGGGGCATGGCGCGCGCCAGTTTCGATGCCGCCGCCGAGCGCCTCAGCAACAAGCGCAAGCGCGCCGCCAAATCCCTTGACAAGGCTGTGATGGTGGAGTTGCCGCCCCTCAAACTTGAACGCGCCCGGTTTGAAACCCGCATTGAAACCGATGCCGGAAAGCCTGGGCCAGCAGGGATTGACCGGGTGGAATTCATGGTGGCCGCCAATCCGGGAACACCACTCGCGCAGCTGATGAAAGTCGCATCGGGGGGCGAACTCGCCCGCTTCATGCTGGCGCTGAAAGTCATCCTTGCCGCCAAGGGATCAGCGCCAACCCTGGTGTTTGATGAAATTGATACCGGTGTAGGCGGTGCGGTGGCCGATGCCATTGGCGCAAGGCTTTCGCGCCTCGCCGAGGGCCTGCAGGTGCTGGCCGTCACCCATTCCCCGCAAGTGGCGGCCCGCGCCGCCGAGCACATGTTGATTTCCAAGATGGAGGAAGTGGCGAGCCGCAGAATGGTGACCCGCGTGCAGGCCCTCTCCGACCACAGCCGCCGCGAGGAGGTCGCCCGCATGTTGTCAGGCGCCAAAGTCACCGAAGCCGCCCGCGCCCAGGCCGACGAGTTGCTGCAGGGACGGGGTTAGTGGCTAAGAGTGCCCTCATCCGCCCTTCGGGCACCTTCTCCCATTTGCGAAGGCGCAAACGGGAGAAGGCGATATCATTGATGGCCTTCTCCCGTGGCTCCTGGGCCATGGGAGAAGGTGCCCGACAGGGCGGATGAGGGCCCCTTTAGCGGGTGTGCTCAATGCG
>JANOTU010000397.1:0-1686 GCA_031416515.1 Hyphomicrobiales bacterium | reverse complement strand
GATGAAGCCGGCGACAAACAGCGAGTCAGGCTTGTTGTAAAGCTCCAGCGGCGTTCCCACCTGCTCGATAACACCCTTGTTAAGCACCACGATCCGGTCCGCCATGGTCATGGCCTCCACCTGGTCATGGGTCACATAGATCATGGTGGCGCCCAGCGACTTGTGCAGTTGCATGATAAAGATGCGCATCTGCACACGCAGCGCCGCATCGAGGTTCGACAACGGCTCGTCGAACAGGAAGGCCTTGGGCTGGCGCACGATGGCACGGCCAATGGCCACGCGCTGGCGCTGCCCGCCGGAAAGCTGGCGCGGCTTGCGGTCAAGATACTCCGTGAGGTTCAGGGTGGCCGCTGCCTTCTCCACCTTTTGCTTGATCTCGGCTGATGGCAGCTTGGCCATTTTCAGCGGAAAGGCGATGTTGTTGCGCACCGACATGTGCGGATACAGCGCATAGGACTGGAACACCATGGAGAGCCCGCGCGCCGAGGGCCCCACGTCTGAAACATCGCGCCCGTCGATTTCAATGACGCCCGCAGTCAAGTCCTCAAGGCCCGCGATCATGCGCAAAAGCGTGGACTTGCCGCAGCCCGAGGGGCCGACGAACACGATGAACTCGCCTTTCAAGATCTCAAGGTCGGCTCCGGGAATGATGACATGCTCGCTGAAAACCTTGCGGACATTTTTGAGGTTGATCGTTCCCATGTTATTTCACCGCTCCAAATGTAAGGCCGCGCACCAATTGGCGCTGCGAGAACCACCCAATAACCAGGATTGGTGTGATCGCCATGATCGACGCCGCTGAAAGCTTGGCCCAGAACTGGCCTTGCGGATTTGAGTATTCCGAGATCAGAAAGCTCACAGGAGCCGCATACTTGGTTGTCAGGTTGAGCGTCCAGAAGCATTCATTCCAGGCCAGGATCAGGCTTAACAGGGCCGTCGATGCGATGCCCGGAATGGCCATCGGGGTCAGCACGCGGAAAAGCTCGTTCCACAAATTGGCCCCGTCCATGCGGGCGGCCTCGAGAATCTCACCCGGGATTTCCTTGAAATAAGTGTAGAGCATCCAGATCATGATCGGCAGGTTGAGCAGCATCATCAGCGGCACCATGCCCCAGAAACTGTCGAAGATATTGTATTCGCGCCAGTCCATGCCCTCGCCCCAATCCTTGAACACCAGGCCATTGCGGCCGAAGATGAGGAAGATCGGGATCAAGGCGCCGGCAGGCGGCATCATTTTTGTTGAAAGAATCCACAACAGCGAATCCTTGGTGTTGCGCGTCCACACCCAGGCCGTTGCCGGAATGCAGACCAGCAGCAACAGCGCGATCACCAGAATGGGAGACGTCACCACCCAGCCATTGGCGTAGAGGATTGCGAAGGCGACCGCCAAGGCGGCCAGAATGATGCCAAGCCACGTGAAGCCATGGAGTTTGCTGGCATGTTCTGCGCGCGGCGCGAATGCCATGGACCATGCCGCCGGTACGGCGAAAATCAGGCCGAGCGCTGAGGACAATCCCGCAATGATGACAGTGTTGAGCAGATAGGTGAAAACGTCGGAGCGCTCTTGCACTTCGGCGTAGTTCTCGGCGGTCCAGGGCGAGATGAACATCGTCTGCGGCAGGGAGTAGGCATCCGACTCCGCCTTGAAGGACGCAATGGCTGTCCACAAGACCGGGAAGAACATGA
>JANOTU010000396.1:0-6047 GCA_031416515.1 Hyphomicrobiales bacterium | reverse complement strand
CGGTCGCGCACCCGGCCGATCATTTCCTGCACCACCGGATGATCGATGCACATCACCGCGAAACCGTAGAAGGGAATGTTCTCGACGAAGGCAAGGAAGGCTTCCTTGGCTTTCTCGAACGTGCCGTAGTGATCGAGATGCTCGGGATCGATGTTGGTGACGATGACGATATCGGCGGGCAGCTTGACGAAGGTGCCGTCTGACTCATCCGATTCCACCACCATCCATTCGCCTTTGCCAAGCCTGGCATTGGTGCCGTAAGCGTTGATGATGCCGCCATTGATGACGGTTGGATCAAGGCCTCCCGCATCGAGAAGCGCTGCCACCAGCGAGGTTGTCGTGGTCTTGCCGTGGGTGCCGCCCACCGCCACGCAGGATTTGAAGCGCATGAGTTCCGCCAGCATCTCGGCGCGGCGCACGATGGGGAGATAGCGGTTGCGGGCCTCGATTAGTTCAGGATTATCCGATTTGACCGCCGATGACACAACCACGACCTGCGCTGACCCGAGGTTCTCGGCGCGGTGGCCAATCTCCACGGCAATGCCGTTCTTGCGCAGCCGCGCCACATTGTAATTGTCGGCGAGATCAGAGCCCTGCACCTTGTAGCCAAGGGTCGCCATCACTTCGGCGATGCCGCTCATGCCAATGCCGCCGATGCCGATAAAGTGAATGGGTCCGGTGTCGCGTGGCAGTTTCATGTTTTGGTTTTTCCTGCAAGTTTTTCAGTCAAATCGGCAAGCCGCGCGGCGGCATCAGGGCGCCCGTGGCCAAGCGCCGCGTGAGCCGCTTTTTTCAGTTCGTTTTCTTCACCGCGAAGGCGTGTCAGAAATGCGGTGAATTCCTTGTGGTCATGCGCTGCTTGCGGCCTGATCCAGCCAGCGCCCGCCGCGGCAAAGCTCTCGGCATTGCGGAGCTGGTCATTGTCCAGCGCATGGGGCAGCGGCACCATGATCGCGGGGCGGCCAATCACGCCCAGTTCAGCGATCGTCGAAGCCCCCGAGCGGCAGACAACAAGATGGGACGCGGCAATGCGCTTTGGCATGTCCATGAAGAAGGCTTGCAGATCGAAACTGAAATTGAGTTTTGAATATGCGCTGCGCACCGCGTCCATGTCTTCGGGCCGCACCTGCTGGGTGAGATGCAAATTCGCCAGCAGCGCAGGAGAAAGCTCAGCCATCACCTTGGGCATGAACTCGCCAAAAAACCTGGCCCCCTGACTGCCGCCGAACACCAGGAGATTGAATTGCCGAAAATCGGGATAAGGCGCCGCCTTTTCCAGGAGCGCGATGTCGCGCACCGGATTGCCGGTGATCACAAGTTTGCCCCGCGCCTTCGCTGGCAGGCCCAAAAGCGTCGGGAAAGATGAGGCAACCGCCGTCACCACCGATGACAACATGCGGTTGGCGCGGCCCATCACCGCATTGGCATCATGAACGCAAGACGGAATCTTCAGTTTTGACGCCGCAAGTATCGGCGGGAAAGATGGATAGCCGCCAAAGCCTATGACAGCGGCAGGTTCCACTTCTTTCAGAATCTTGTGCGCCAGACTGTAGCCCCGGTAAAGCTGCATGAGCTGGCCCGGAAGGCGCAACGGCTTTCCCGGTGTGATGGTGGCCGAGGGTACAATATGGGTGGCCTGCGCCGGAAAACCTTTGCCATAATCGCGCACCCGTTCATCGGTCATCAAATGAATGGCATAGCCCCGCCGCGCCAGCTCTTCGGCCAGCGCCTGAGCCGGAAACAAATGCCCGCCGGTGCCGCCGGCGGCGAGAACGATGGTCTTCATCCCAAGGCCATTCCGGGGCGCTTGCGGCTGAGCGCAAGGACCAGCCCCATGGCAAAGGCCATGCCGATGAGCGAGGAGCCGCCATAGGAAATAAACGGCAGCGTCATGCCCTTGGCGGGAAGCAGCGAGACATTGACCCCCATGTTGATCACCGCCTGAAAACCAAAGACGATGGCGAGGCCGCTGATGGCAAGTGCGGGAAAAGGATCAGGCTCGGATTGCGCGCGTTGCAGAATGCGCAGGACAATGAAGGCAAACAGCGCCATCAGGATGAGGCAGGCAATGAGGCCAAATTCCTCACCCACCACCGCAAAGGTGAAATCGGTGTGCGCGTCCGGCAGGATCTGCTTGGCCACACCACCGCCGGGCCCTGTGCCCAGCGCCCCGCCATGGTTGAAGGCCTGAATGGCGGTATCGATCTGGAACGTGTCGCCCTTGTCAGGGTTGAGAAAGCGGTCGATGCGCGATGTCACATGCGGCACCTGTGAATAGACGGCAAGAACAGCTGACGCCGTAAGCCCCACAAGGCCCAGAACCACAATCCAGGGAATCCCATAAATCAGCAGCATCGCCCCAAAGGTCAGCACCACAAGCGCTGTCTGGCCAAAATCAGGCTGAATGACGAGGAGGCCCACAAACATGGCCCCCAGAACGGCGGCAATCATCAAACCTGGCATTTCGGGCCGCCTTGTGCGCTCGGCCAGAAACCAGGCGGCAGCGACCACGAAGCCCGGCTTGGCGAATTCCGAGGGCTGCAGGCCAATGGGTCCAAAATTGATCCAGCGATTGGCGCCCTTGATCTCCGGCCCCCAGAGGATGGCCGCCACCATCATCGCCAGGGCCGCAAAGAACATGAGAAACCCGGCGCGCCGCGCCTGAATGGGGGTCAGAAACGACATGCTCAGCAGTACGACAATGGCAGGCGCCAAAAATACCAGCTGGCTTCTGAAAAAGTGAAACGAGTCCAGCCCGATGCGTTCGGCAACGGGCGGGCTTGCCGCCATGCTGATCAGCACACCCGCCGCCATCAGCAACAGCACCGCTGTCATCAGGCCACGATCAACAGTGAACCACCACTGGGCCAGCAGGCCCCGGTCGCTACGGCTTAACAGCATGGTTTTCTCTCCTGGTCATGACAGCGCGGGGAAGCCGGGAGACAGCCTGCGCAAAGGCATGCCCACGCACTTCAAAATTGGGATATTGGTCGAAGGAAGAACAAGCGGGCGAGAGCAGCACCACTGCGTCTTTGCGCCCCTCGGCCACGGCATCGCGCGCGGCGGCGGCAACCGCACTATCAAGGACCCCGCATTTTTCCAGCCTCACATCTTTCAGCGTTTCGGCAAATTCATCCGTTGACTGACCAATCAGATAGGCCTTGGCGATGCGTGGAAAGAGGGGTTTCAGCGGCGCAATGCCGCCTTCCTTGGGCACACCGCCGACGATCCAGTAGATGTTCTCGAAAGACAAAAGGGCCTTTTCAGCGGCATCCTCGTTGGTGGCCTTTGAATCATTGATGAAGGGAATGCCCTCAACCCGGCCAATCTCCTGCATCCGGTGAGCCAGACCGGGAAAGCTTTTCATGCCGCGCTCAATGTCAGCAATGCTTAACCCCAGCGCCACCGCAGCGCCATACGCCATGCAGGCGTTCTGCCAATTATGCGCCCCCCTGAGCGCGGTCATGGCGCGAAGATCAATGCGCGCAACTTCAGAGCCGCCACGCATATCGCGCAAGATTCCGTCCGGCGCTGAAATGCCGTCGGCAAGCGATCTCACCACCGATACAGCCCGCACACCGCGGACTTGAGACGCAATCTCCGCGCACCAATCATCATCAACACCGCACAGCGCAACCTGCCCTGCGCCCTGCTTGGCAAACATGCGGGCCTTCACCACCGCATAGTTCTCCATGGTGCCATGGCGATCGAGATGATCATGGGTGAGATTGGTGAGAATGCCGACATCGGGCGCCAAACCCGGCATGAGATCGATCTGAAAAGATGAAAGCTCCAGCACATAGATGCGGTCCGCAACCGGCGGGCGCATGAGAAAAACCGCCGTGCCGATATTGCCGCCGACTTCGACATCAAGCCCTGCCGATTTGACGACATGGCCGATCAGCGCTGTCGTTGTCGATTTGCCATTGGTTCCGGTGATCGCAACAATCTTCGCACCCGAGCCCGTCACTTCGCGCTGAAACACTTCCGTGTCGCCGATGATCTCAATGCCCGCAGCTTTGGCTTTTTCAACCGTCCAGTGGGGCGCTGGATGGGTCAGCGGCACACCGGGGCTGAGAATCAGCGCATCAAGGCCGCCAAAATCAATCTGGCGCAAATCTGAAACCGGAAAGCCGGCAAGTTTTGCCTTCTCGACAGAGGCAACTGAATCATCCCACGCATGAACCTCGGCTCCGCCAAGCGCCAAGGCTTCAATCAGCGCCGTGCCCGACCGCGCCAGCCCGAAGACCGCAACTTGTCTGCCCTTGAATGTGCGCGCTGCGAACACTGATCCCTCAGCGCAGTTTCAGGGTGGAAAGCCCGATGAGGGCAAGGACAAAGGCGATGATCCAGAAGCGGATCACAATGGTGGCTTCCTCCCAGCCCTTCTGCTCAAAATGATGATGCAGCGGCGCCATGGCAAAGACGCGCTTGCCCGTCATCTTGAAGGACGCCACCTGAATGATGACGGACGCTGTTTCGAGCACAAACAAGCCGCCGATGATGCCGAGCACGATCTCATGCTTCACCGCCACCGCGATGGCGCCCAATGCGCCCCCCAGCGACAGCGAGCCAGTATCGCCCATGAAAATCATGGCGGGGGGCGCGTTGAACCAGAGGAAACCCAGGCCAGCGCCGACAATCGCTCCGCAAATGATTGCCAGCTCGCCGCTGCCCTTGACAAAGTGCAATTGCAGATATTCCGAAAAATTGAAATTGCCGACCAGATAGGCGATGAGGCCAAAGCTCGCCGCGGCAATCATCACCGGCACGATTGCCAGGCCATCAAGACCATCGGTGATATTCACCGCATTGCCGGAGCCGGCGATGATGAACATGCCGATGAAGATGAAAAAATAGCTGAAGGGAATGAGCACGTCCTTGAAAAACGGCACCGCCAGCGAACTCGACAACGGCTTGTCGCCAATCCACATGAAACAGGCCACAGCAATTCCTGCAATTGCAAATTCCACCAGAAGCCGCGCTCTTCCCGAAAAACCCCGCGTGGTTGAGCGGGTCACTTTCAGAAAATCATCATAGAAGCCGATGGCCCCGAAACCCATCATGACGAAGAGAACCGCCCAGATATAGAGATTGCTCAAATCGGCCCAGAGCACCGTCGCCACGAAAATCCCCGAGAGAATCATCAAGCCGCCCATGGTTGGCGTGCCCTGCTTCTCGTCGATGTGGCGCTGTGGTCCGTCTTCGCGGATGGGCTGGCCTTGGCCCTGCTTGATCTTGAGCAGCGAGATGCTGCGCGGGCCAAACAGGAAAACAAACAGCAGCGCCGTCAGAATCGCCACGCCGGTGCGCGAGGTTTGATAGCGGAACACATTGAAGACCGAGACTTCGTCAGTGAGACTGGTGAGGAGATAATACAGCATCAGGAATCCTTCGCAGGCTGCGGATATGCCGCCTTCAGCGCCTCAACCAGCGGACCCATGCGGCTGCCGAGCGATCCTTTGACCATGACGACATCACCTGCCCGGAGACCGGTTAGAATTGCATCGCGCAAGCCATCGGCTTTTTCAGCCCAGACGCCGCGCTTTGCCGCCGGAGTCTTCGCCCAGAGATTCGCCATCAAAGGCCCGCTGGCATATAGGACATCGACATGGGCTTCGTCCATGGGGCCGGCCAGTTCGGCATGGAGCGAGGGGCCATGGTCGCCCAGCTCCAGCATGTCGCCAAGAACCGCCACGCGGCGGCCACCCGGCCCCGGTTTTGCGGTGGCCAAAAGCGCCAAAGCGGCGCGAACCGAAGCCGGATTGGCGTTGTAGCTTTCATCAATGAGCAGAATTTCACCGCCTGCAATTTTCAAGCGCTGGCGGGCACCCCTGCCCTTGGCGGGCGCCGCCGTGGCCAGCGCCAGCGCCGCGCGGGCCAGATCAGCGCCCATGAGTTTGGCAGCCCCCAGCACCGCCAGGCTGTTCACCGCCATATGCTCGCCAGGCACGCCAAGCTTGTAGATCACATCCTCGCCCATCACCTTGGCGGTCACACAGCAACACTCGGAATGCAGCACCAGCCGCTCAATGCGCACCGTTGCT
>JANOTU010000395.1:0-6239 GCA_031416515.1 Hyphomicrobiales bacterium | reverse complement strand
TGGCATCCAGCTTTCAGCGTAACGGAGCTTCGATAATCAAGGCCTGTTCAAGCTGCAAGCTGGTTCCCAGCTTGTCCCTGGGATGACGGTCGTGGGGTAATGGTTCGTTTCGCATCGAGTCACTTATTTGCTTACAAGCCCTTAGCGCTTATTTTTGGCTGTCCTCCAAGCCCGCCTGAACTATTCAATATCCAGGGGTTCCGTTCCCGCCGATGTTCCATCAGGGCGGAGGGTGATTTTTTCGATGCGCGCTTCGGCGGCTTTCAGGAGTTTTTCGCAATGCTTCTTGAGCGTTTGCCCACGCTCGTAGATGGTGATGGATTGTTCAAGATCGACCTTGCCCGATTCCAGCTTGCCGACAATCTCCTCAAGCTGGGCCAGCGCCTTTTCAAACGTCAAGCTGGTTACGTCATCAGCGGCCATCAATCATCGTCCTCGTAATCATCATCATCGCCCGGGGCCTCATCGGCATTGCCGCGCATCAGCGCTTGCACATGCACACCGGCGGAGGCCGCCAAAGCTGGCAGATCATAGCCGCCCTCCAGCACGGACACAACGCGGCCTCCGGCATGGATTTCGGCAGCTTCCATGAGTTTCAGCGTAGCCCAGGCGAAATCCTCCTCGGTGAGACGCAGACTGCCGAGGGGATCAGAATGGTGGGCGTCAAAGCCAGCGGAGATGATCACGAGATCGGGCGCGAAAACATCAAGCGCGGGGAGAATCAAAGAATTCATGGCGGTGCGGAATTGCCTGCTGCCATCGCCTGCGCGCAAGGGCGCATTGAAGATGTTGCCGACACCGGTTTCAGACTGCGCGCCGGTGCCGGGAAACAGCGGCATCTGGTGGGTGGAGCCATAGAAGAGATCAGGGTCGGACCAGAAAATATCCTGCGTGCCGTTGCCGTGATGCACATCAAAATCCACCACCGCGACCCGCTCTGCATCATACTGTTCGCGGGCATAGTGGGCGGCGATGGCGGCATTGTTGAAAAAGCAAAAGCCCATGGCGGTATTGCGCTCGGCGTGGTGTCCGGGTGGTCGCATGGCGCAAAAGGCATTGTCGGCCTTGCCTTGAAACACCAGATCAACAGCGCCGGTGGCCGCGCCCACGGCGCGAAGGGCTGCTTCCAGCGTTCCCGGCGACATGCCGGTATCGGGATCGAGATATTCATAACCCTCCTCCGGCGCCATGGCGGTGACACGCTGCAAATGCTCTTCCGTATGAGCGCGGAGGATATCTTCAGCGCGGCCCAATGGCGCTTCAACGCGAAGGAGATCGGCAAAATGCTGCGTGTCCAGAACTTGGGCAATGGCCCGAATGCGGTCAGCGCATTCGACGTGGCCATGCGGCGTCGCGTGGCCCAGCGATGCAATGTGGGTGAAAAGTGCTGTGCTCATGCCGGCGCTTCTAGCTGGAGACGGGGCCGACTGCTATAGGAGCGCTGCTCATGCCCCAGGAAAATGATATCGAAGCCGCTGCCAAGGCCCTGAGGGCCGGTGACCTCGTGGCTTTTCCGACCGAGACCGTCTACGGCCTTGGCGCCGATGCCAGCAATAACACGGCTGTGGCATCCGTCTATGCGGCCAAGGGCAGGCCAGCCTTCAACCCCCTGATTGCCCATGTGGCCGACGCCGCAGCGGCGTTTCGGATTGGTGACTTTTCGCCAAGCGCCATAACCCTGGCGGAAACCTTCTGGCCAGGTCCGCTCAGCATCGTGGTGCCGCGCGCCAACAATTGCCCGGTGTCGCTGCTGGCCTCAGCGGGCCTGCCCAGCATCGCTCTCCGCGTGCCTTCCCATCCCATGGCGCTTGAGCTGCTGCGCGCATTTGGCGGACCGGTTGTGGCCCCCAGCGCCAATCCATCTGGCCGAGTCAGTCCGACGAGCGCTGATCATGTGCGCAAAGCTCTGGGGAACAAGGTCGCCGTCATCCTTGATGGCGGACGCTGCAAAGTTGGGGTTGAGTCAACCGTCATCTCATTTCTGGATGGTCAGCCTAAACTCCTGCGCCATGGGGGGATTGCGCGCGCTGATATCGAGCGTGTCATCCGTGGGCCCCTCCTCCTCGAAAGCCATTCAGCGCGCCCCCAAGCTCCGGGCCAGTTGCTCAGCCACTATGCGCCGCGCGCTGATCTCCGTCTCAATGTGGACAGCCCACGCAACGGCGAAACCTATCTGGGCTTTGGGCCGTTGCATGATCACGGCCCCTATTCCCTGTCGCGCGCTGGCGATCTTGTGGAGGCCGCCGCCAATCTTTTCCGCCTCCTCCATGAAATCGACACCAGCGGAGCCACATCCATCGCCATCGCCCCCATCCCGCATCATGGGCTGGGCGATGCCATCAATGACCGGCTCTTGCGGGCCGCTGCACCCCGGGAAAACCCATGACCGAAACACTTGACCGGCTGGCCGCGATTGTCGGCGAGAAATACGCCATTCGCGATCCCGCCGACATGGGCGCTTACATGCGCGAATGGCGCGGGCTGTGGGCGGGCACATCGCCCATGGTGTTGCGCCCCGGCTCAACGGCGGAAGTCGCGCGCATTCTGGCCATTGCCCACGAGGCGCGCGTGAGTATCGTGCCGCAATCGGGCAATACCGGGCTGGTGGGCGGGCAGATTCCGAGTGGGAATGAAGTGCTGCTGTCGCTCGACCGCATGACGCGGATTATCGATGTGGACACCGCAGACAACACCATCACGGTGGAAGCCGGTGCCACACTCAAGTCCGTTCAGGATGCAGCAGACAGCGTGGACCGCCTGTTTCCTCTCAGTCTGGCGTCTGAAGGCTCCTGCCGCATCGGCGGCAATCTCTCCACCAATGCGGGCGGGTTGAACGTGATAGCTTACGGCAATGCGCGTGATCTCTGTTTGGGCTTGGAAGTCGTTCTGGCCGATGGCCGCATCTGGAACGGCCTCAAGCGGCTTCGCAAAGACAACACGGGCTATGATCTCAAGAACCTGTTCATCGGCGCTGAAGGAACACTTGGCGTCATCACCGGCGCTGTGCTCAAGCTTTACCCCAAGCCCCGCCACTACGAGACGGCCTTCATTGCGGTCCCCTCCCCGCAAGCCGCACTCGATCTCCTGTCTCTGGCGCGCGAGATGAGCGGCAACCGCGTCGTCGCCTTTGAACTGATGCCGCTGCTTGCCATGGGCTTCACCATCAAGCACATGGACGTGCGCGATCCCTTGGCTGCGCCCTCACCATGGTATGTGCTGGCGGAGCTGAGCGATCCCGCGCACGGCAGTTTCATCCGCATTCTTGAAGCGGCGATGGAGCGCGGGATTGCAACCGACGCCGCCATCGCCCAATCCGGCGCACAGCGGACCGAACTTTGGGCCATCCGCGAACTCATGCCAGAGTCGCAGCGATTTGAGGGCGGCTCAGTCAAGCACGATATCGCCGTGCCCGTATCAAAAGTGCCGCAATTCCTGGCCGAAGCCAACGCCGCCGTGCTGGGCTTCATGCCGGAGGCGCGGATCATGTCCTATGGCCATCTGGGCGACGGCAACATCCACTACAACATCACCCAGCCCAAGGCCATGGATCTGCAGGCCTTCATGGCGACATGGGACGAGATCAACGCATTGGTCTTCGAGATTGTGCTCAAACTGCAAGGCTCGATCAGCGCCGAGCACGGCATCGGGCAATTGAAGCGTGGTCATATGACCGAAATAACATCCCCCGTTGCACTGGCCCTGATGCAAAGCCTGAAAACAATGTTCGACCCACGCGGGATTCTCAATCCAGGAAAGGTGCTGCCTTAACTCAACCCTTCACCGCGCCCATGGTCAGTCCGCGCGACAGGTGTTTCTGTATCAGGATTACCAGCAGCAGCACGGGGAAGAAGGCGAGGAAGGCGACCAGGGCGATGGCGTTATAGATGATGCCGTCGGAGCCGCCGGAGAAATTGGCCAGCGCTACAGAGAGCGGATAGGCCTTTTGCGTGGCGATGATCAGCGTAAAGAGATATTCGTTCATGGCGAAGATGGCGGAGATCACCGCCGCTGTGATGATGCCGGGGATGCAGATGGGGATGATGATGGACCAGAGGATGCGCAGGTCCGATGCGCCGTCGGTGCGCGCGGCGTCTTCGATCTCTGAAGGAATGTCGACCATGTAGGAGCGGATGATCCAGATGGTGATCGATAAATTCATCGCCGCATAGACCAACATCAAAGCCCAGACTGTGTCGAGCAGGCCGAGCGCGCGGAACAGGAAGAAGATGGGAATGGCGACAGCGGCTGGCGCCATCATCTTGGTGGAGAGAATGTAGAAGCCAATGTCCTCGCGGCCCCGGTAAGAATAGCGCGCCAGGGAATAAGCAGCGGGAATGCCGAGCACCAGGCAGATGACGACACTGCCCGTCACCGCCATCACTGAATTCAGGAAATAATTGGCGATCGGCCATTCGGCCCAGATCTTGGCCCAGGTCTCGATCGAGAAGGTCGGGAAATAAATGGGCTGTGGCGCGATGATCTCGTTGCGGGGGCGGAGCGCTATGCTGGCGAAGAAGATGATCGGCAGCAGACAGAACAGGCCCCACAGCCCTAGCACAAGTGTGCGGCCAAAGGAGAACTTGGCGTTCCCGGACATCAATCCCTCCCAGACTTGAAAAAGCGGCGCACAAAAGTCTGCGCCATGACCACGGTGAACACCAGCACCACGACGGAGGCCGCCGATGCGTAGCCAAAGTCGAAACTTTTGAAGGCGGTGCGGTAGATGAAATAGCTCATGGTCTCGGTGTTTCCGCCGGGCGAGCCTTGGGTGATGATGTGGGTGGAGGCGAACAGGGTGAGAATGTCGATGCCGCGCAGCACGAGAGCTATGGCAATGACCGGGCGCATCATGGGCAGCGAGATGGAGAAGAATATCTGCCGCCAGCTGGCACCATCAAGGCGTGCGGCCTCTTCGATCTCCTTGTCCTGGCCCTGCAGGGCGGCAACGAAGATGATCAGCAGAAACGGGACCCACTGCCAGACATCGGTGACAATCAGCACGGCGCGCGCGGGCCAGGTGGAGCCCATGAAATCGATGTTGCCGTCGATCAGACCCACACGCATGAACAGGTCGCTTATGACGCGGCCATCATTGAACATGAGCTTCCACATGAAGGCCACAGCCGAGGGCATGAACAGCATGGGCAGCAGGAAAAGCACGCGCCAGCCGCGCACAAAACGGTCGCGGTAGACCAGTGCCGCCACGGTAAGAGCAATGACGAATTCGATGGCGAGTGTAAGCCCGCCGATGATGACGGTGTTGGACAGGCTGTGCCAGAAGGCGTTGTCGCTGAAAAGCGCAACGTAGTTGTCGAAACCCACCGGCTCCAGCTTGAAACGGCCCGTATAGAAACTGCGCCAGATGGCGAAGATGCCGGGATAGAGTGTGATGGCGAGGAGATACAGGACAGCGGGGGCCACCAGCAGATAGGGAAACATCTTGCGCCGAAGCGGGCTTCGGCGGCGGATAGTTCTTTGCGGGATGTTGAGGGCCGTATCAGTCATGAGTGCCACTTTGTTACTTGCCCTTCCCCCGCGAGTGGAGAAGGTTAGAACGGGATAGGGGGCAGCCTCGGGCCGCCCCTTCTCCCATTTGTTTAGAAAGGCGCCTTCTTGCCCTTGCCCATCCAGAATCCGGGCTCGGTTGCGGCGTAGTTCATCGGGTCTTTTCCAGCATAGAAGCCGTTCTTGGTCATGATGTCCTTGACCTTGAGTGCTGCCTCATCGAGTGCCGCCTTGGGCTGCATTTCACCGACCACGACCTTGTTGATCAGGAAGCCAATTTCCTGATCGATCTGGAAGCCGTTGGGCAGGCGCGGGGCGCACCAGGCATAATCGAGCGCTTCCGACCAGACCTTGGCGGGCTGCGAGACGGCCTGGAGCTTCTCGTTCTTCAGCACCGACTTGTAGCCGGGCGCCACGCCGTTGGCGTTGGCTTCGTTCATCGCCATGATCGAGGCGGTGGTGAGGAAAGCGAGCATGAGGAACGCCGCTTCCGGCTCCGGCGAGGTGGCGGTGACGCAGGAGGTCGAACCGGCAATGTTCGGCGGCGCATAGGTGCCGCCGGCAACGCGCGGTTCATAGATGGTGAGAATGTCGTCGCCCACCTTGCTCTGGTCGGGGCGCGTCGCCTGGGTGCCCGAATCCTGCCACGAGATGTTGCAGGCGATCTGACCGCCGAGGAAGGCGGCGCGGTTGGTCGGCCAGTCGGCGGCGGCGATGCCTTCGATGGCGTGTTT
>JANOTU010000394.1:0-1792 GCA_031416515.1 Hyphomicrobiales bacterium | reverse complement strand
CGAAGGCGCAAACGGGAGAAGGCGATATCATTGATGGCCTTCTCCCGTGGCTCTTGGGCCATGGGAGAAGGTGCCCGACAGGGCGGATGAGGGCCATGCCATCAGCGTGGTCGAAAAGCAAAAGATGTGTGCATTCATTAGGGATGAGGGTTGGGAGGACCCAAGAATTGTGACTGATCCGTTGGCCTGCGCGCAGTTTACTGAATCGCCCTGTGACTCGGGGGCCGGTGGACGAATCCGCCCTGCTGTTGCTAAATCGTCAGGAAGTCCCGATAACTGCCGGGAAGAGTAAACGCTCACATGAAATCGGGATGGTTCGGGATTGTTGCGTCGGCGGCCACTGCCGTGGTCGTGGGCTTTGCCTCCACCATTCTGGTGATCATGGAGGCCGCGCGCGCGGTGGGGGCAAGCCCTGCGCAGCAGGCGTCATGGGCCGCCAGCCTGTGTTTTGGCATGGCCATCACCACCTTCATCCTCTCCGGGCGCTACAAAATGCCGATCCTGACGGCCTGGTCAACGCCCGGCGCCGCCCTCATCGCCACCAGTGCGGCGGGCGTGAATTATGCCGACGCGCTGGGGGCGTTTGTGGTGGCCGGGTTGCTGATGTGCCTGGCAGCGCTGATCACACCGCTGGCGCGCCTGATCGCCAAAATCCCGGCCCCCATTGCCGCAGCCATGCTGGCAGGTGTGTTGTTGAGTTACGCGCTGCGTGTGCCCGGCGCGGCGCTGACGGCGCCCTATTTTGTCATGCCACTGATTGTCATCTTCTTTGCGCTGCGCCTCAGCGCGCCATTGTTCGCGGTGCCGGTGATCGTTGGACTGGGGGTTGCCATGGCGGCTTTCAGCGGTACCTTTGCTGCCAATTGCTGCAGCATTGGCCTGACGGCATTGGTATGGACCACGCCCTCATTTGACTCCGCCACCATCCTCAGTCTCGGGCTGCCCTTGTTCCTTGTCACCATGGCCTCGCAAAATCTCCCCGGCTTTGCGGTCATGCGCGCGTCTGGCTATCAGCCTCCCGTCACCGCAAGCCTGATGGTCACGGGCGCAAGCTCGATGTTGCTCGCCCCCTTTGGTTCTCACGCCATCAACCTGGCCGCCATCACCGCATCTCTGGTCACCGGCCCTGACACCCACCCCGACCCGGCCAGACGCTGGCTCATCGCCTGGCCCTATCTGATTTTCTATGGCGCAGTGGGTCTGGCCGCCGCCAGCCTGGTTGAAATCCTGGGAGCGCTCCCTTCCGCCCTGATCACCGCCATCGCCGGTCTCGCCTTGTTCGCACCCCTCATGGGCAGCATCACCGCCATGCTGAAGGAACCCCGCGATATTGAGAGTGCTGTGGTCACATTTCTGGTGACAGCATCAGGGGTAAGCATCGGCGGTGTGGGTGCCGCGTTCTGGGGCCTGGTGGCGGGGCTGTTGCTGTTCGGCGCCAGGCATGCGCTGCAAAAAACTCTGTCCGCCCCATAAAGCGCCGCCAGTTCGCACAAACCCTTTGGAGCGCGCACGTCTCGTGCGCGTCTGCGGACGATGCCTTGAAAATAGTCCTTGACAGGGAATTTATCGTTCGCTATACGTTCCCCATCCTCCCAGAAGGGGTTTCGTTCGCGACGGTGACCGGGATGGGAGGAATCGGCTCTTGACGCCATTGTGTATCGTGCGCATGGCGTCTGGCGGCTTCCGGGAGTTCAGGGGTGTCATGCCCTGGAGATCTGGGATTCGGGTTACGGAAGCGGAAGCGAACCTCTATCCGCACGTTCACCCGGAAGACCGAAAAGGCCGTAGCGTG
>JANOTU010000393.1:0-7402 GCA_031416515.1 Hyphomicrobiales bacterium | reverse complement strand
GCCGCACAGTGACCACGACGGATACGACAACCGGCAAGATCATCATCAAGAAAAACAAAAAATAAGACGACTCCCAAACCCTCATCCTGAGGCGGGGACCGGAATTTCCGGTCCCGTTTTGATTCGCTGTTGGCTATAGCTTTGTCATCATGCAGCGTGTGGTTTTTGGAGCAACCGGTTGGGCCATCGATTTCAAGGGCTGCGAGGACGTTGTGGCGGCCCTGCCTTTGGTGTTCAAGGGCTGGAATCTGAAGACCGGAACGCCTGCGGAAATGCGTGTGTTCAAGCCCCGCGCCCGAATCACCCGCCAGAGCAATGGCTGGAATTGGGAAGAGCTGGGGGCACCCAAGGCGCGGGACTGGGATCCCATTCCGCCCAGGTCGGCGATGCGCGTGGTCACCGATGTGCATGACGCCGCCATTTACTGGTATCTCGACGACAATCCCCATCTCCTCTGCCTGCATGGCGGGGCTGCCCGCATAGGCTCCGGCCTGGTGTGTTTTCCAGCGCGGGGCCGCGCCGGGAAATCTACGCTGATGGCGCATCTGGCGGCCCTTGGTCATCAGGTGTTCGCGGATGACGTTCTGGGCCTGGAACCCAAAGGCAATCGCGGCCTGGCGCTGGGCTTCATGCCGCGCCTGCGCACGCCGTTGCCTGCCAATCTTGCGCCTGAAATTCGTGACTACATCGCCGGACACACCGCCTTTGAGCAGGCAGGCTGGCTCTATCTGAAACCCGGCGCGCGCCAGATCGCGGGGCTAGGCGTGACCGCGAAGATCAAGGCGTTGGTGACGCTGGAGCGTTTTGATGAGGGTCCCTCGGTCATGGCGCCCGTCAACGAATCAACCATTCTCAAAAATCTCATCGCTGAAAACATCATCCGCCAGCTCCCCATGGTGGAAATTTTCGACCGTCTGCACAGACTGGCGGCGGCCAGCCAGCGCTTTCATCTGCGCTACAGCGACCCACTTGAGGCGGCGCGGTTCCTGTCGCGGACCTTCGCATGAGACACGCCTTCTACCAGCAGCGGCCCGGCCTCGACACCCGCCTCGTCGACGAGGATGCTTATGTCATCACGCCTGTCACCATCCAGCATCTCAATGCGACTGGAGCTATGGTCTGGCTGCTTCTGGAAGAACCGGCCACCCGCCGCGAGGTTCTGGCGGGGATGCGCGAGATATATGCCGATGTCGCCTGGCAGCGGCTTTCCGCCGATCTCGGGAAACTGCTCGCCGCGTTCCAGAAGACAGGCCTGATCGATATCGTCAAAACACCAAAGGCTTCGCCTGCTTCACCTGTGGCAAAGCGCGCACGGCGGCGATGACGTCGGCGGGCACAGGCTCGTCGATCTGCACGAGGCAAATCGCCTCTTCGCCCTGGGCCCTGCGGCCCAGATTGAAAGTGGCGATGTTGACCCTGGCATTGCCCAGAAGTGTGCCAAGCGCGCCGATAAAGCCGGGCTTGTCCTGATTGGTGACATAGAGCATGTGGGGCCCGAACTCGGCTTCAAGATCAATGCCCTTGATCTGGATGATGCGGGGCTTGCCGTCCGAGAACACCGTGCCGGCGACTGAGCGCTCCATGTCGCCCGACTTCACCGTGAAGCGAATGTAGGTTTCGTAAGCGCCGCGCTTGCTCTGGCGCACTTCGTCCACCTTGATGCCGCGCTCGCGCGCCACGACAGGCGCCGACACCATGTTGACCGTGCCCAGCATCGGCTGCAAGGCGCCAGCCAGCGCTGCGGCAGTGAGGGCCCGCGTATTCATCTCGCTCACTTCGCCGGCATATTCGATCACCACATTGGTGATGGGTCCGTCGGTCAGCTGGCCTGCGAAGGAGCCCAGCTTTTCGGCCACCGCGATGAAGGGCCTGAGGCGCGGCGCTTCGTCGGCCGAGATCGACGGCATGTTGAGGGCGTTCGACACCGCGCCATGCAAGAGATAGTCCGACATCTGTTCGGCCACTTGCAAGGCCACATTTTCCTGCGCCTCGCCGGTGGAAGCGCCCAGATGCGGGGTGGCCACCACATTTTCGAGTTCGAACAGTTTGTGGGCGGTTGCGGGCTCGACCTCAAAAACATCCAAGGCCGCGCCCGCCACATGACCTGATTTCAGCGCGTCATAAAGCGCATCCTCAACCACCAGGCCGCCGCGGGCGCAGTTGATGATGCGCACACCTTTCCGGCATTTCGCCAAAGCGGCGGCATCAATGATGTTGCGGGTTTTTTCAGTGAGGGGTGTGTGCAGGGTGATGAAATCCGACCGCCGGAAAATCGCGTCGAGTTCAACCTTCTCTACGCCAATCGCAATGGCGCGCTCGGCGGAAAGAAAGGGATCAAAGGCGATCACCCGCATTTTCAATCCGAGGCCACGATCAGCGACGATCGAGCCGATATTGCCGCAGCCGATGACGCCCAATGTCTTGTTGAAAAGCTCCACGCCCATGAAGCGGTTCTTCTCCCACTTGCCGGCGCGCGTGGAGGCATTGGCTTCGGGGATTTGCCGGGCCAGCGCCATCATCATGGAAATGGCGTGTTCAGCGGTGGTGATGGCGTTGCCAAAGGGCGTGTTCATCACCACAATGCCGCGCTGGGTGGCGGCGGGAATATCGACATTGTCAACGCCGATGCCAGCCCGGCCAATGACTTTAAGACGTATGCCAGCGGCAATGATTTTCGGTGTTACCTTGGTGGCCGAGCGGATGGCCAGGCCATCGTAGTTCGGAATGGCGGCGAGCAGCGCCTCCTTGTCCTTGCCAAGATCGGGCTGGTAATCAACATCAACGCCGCGGTCGCGGAAAATCTGGACGGCGGTTTCGGAAAGCTTGTCGGATACGAGAACGCGGGGGGCCATGGGTTTGCTCCTTAAAGTTGGATTTGGGCGTAGGCCCAATCGAGCCATGGGGTGAGTGCTTCGAGATCGGAGGTCTCCACCGTGGCTCCGCACCAGATGCGAAGTCCGGGCGGCGCGTCGCGGTAGGAGCCGATGTCGAAGGCCACACCTTCTTCCTCCAGCAGTTTTGCTATTTTCCTGGCATCGGCGTCGAGTGTCATGCACACTGATGTATTGGAGCGCGTCTCAGGCTTCACAGCGAGATTGCGCGCCCACGAGGTCCGCTCAATCCATGCGTTGATCACGCCCGCATTGGCGTCGGCGCGCGCCAGCAATGCTGTCAATCCGCCAATGCGCCTGGCCCAGTTCAGCGCCACGATATAATCCTCAACACACAGCATCGACGGCGTGTTGATGGTTTCGCCTGCAAACAGGCCAGCGCTGATGCGGAAGATTTTCGGCATGGGCCAGGGTGGCGCATAGGTCTCAAGGCGCGCCATGGCGCGGGGGCTGAGAATGATGACGCCGTGCGCGCCCTCCCCGCCCAGCACTTTCTGCCATGAGAAGGTGACCACATCGAGCTTGGCAAAATCCAAATCCTGCGCGAAGGCCGCCGAAGTCGCATCGCAGATTGTGAGGCCCTCGCGGCTCTCTGGAATCCAGTTGGCACCTGGCACACGGACACCGGACGTTGTGCCATTCCAGGTGAACACGACATCGCGCGAAAAATCCACCGTGCCCAGATCAGGCAGCTCGCCATAAGGCGCTGTCAGTGTGCGGGTGTTTTTGAGTTTAAGCTGTTTCACCACATCGCCAACCCAGCCTTCGCCAAAGCTCTCCCAGGCGAGGAGATCAACCCCGCGTGGCCCCAGCAGCGTCCACAGCGCCATTTCCACGGCACCCGTATCGGAGGCGGGCACAATGCCGATCCTGTAATCAGCGGGCACCTCCAGCACTTCTCGGGTGAGATCAATGGCGAACTTGAGGCGCGCCTTGCCCTCCGCCGAGCGGTGCGAGCGGCCCAATGAAGCGTGTTTGAGAAGGTCAGGTGTCCAGCCTGGAATTTTGGCGCAAGGCCCGGACGAAAAATGCGGGGTCTTCGGCCGCACAGCCGGTTTGGTATTGGTCATGTTCTCTCTCCATCCTTGCAGATGGACTGGCCCTCATTGGGGAAGGCTAGCCCGCGAGCCTCATGGCCGATTTTCGCCGGGCGATCAAGTGGAGAAATGGAAGGCGGCGAGAAGAATAAGGTGAGCGGGCTTGTGCTCTCAGGCAGGCTTGGCGGCGCTGGCTGACAGTTTCAATCCAAGGGCGGCCAGAACCTTGGTGAGTGTTTTAAGCGTTGGATTGCCCTCATGGCGGAAGGCCTTGTGCATGGTCTCCCGGCTCAGCCCCGCGTCTTTGGCGATCTGGCTCATGCCCCGGGCGCGGGCGATGTCGCCAATGGCTGCGGCAATGAGGGCGGGATCTCCATCTTCGAAAGCTGCTTCAATATAGGCCTGTTCCGCCTCGGGCGAAGTGAGGTTGTCGATGGGATCCCAGAGGGTGGTCGCGGTTTTCATCTTCATAGCTCCTTGGCCAATTTCCTTGCGGCCTTGATGTCTTGCGCCTGGGTTTTATTCGAGCCGCCGCACAGCAGGATCACAAAGGCGGCTCCTTGCTTGGTGTAATAGACGCGGAAGCCAATGCCGTAGTCGATGCGAAGCTCGCTCACACCCTCACCCACCGCCTTCACATCGCCGGGATTGCCAAGTGACAAGCGCCGGATGCGGACATCAATGCGGGCGATCACATTCAAATCCCGAAGGCCAGACACCCAGTCGGTGAAGGCCTTGGTTTTGCGAATTTCGATCACACAAGCAGCCTAATACGCGCGACTCGAGTTGTCAATTATAATACACATACTGGTCCAAGGTGGTCCCCAAATCGTGGACCGGCTGGCACATTACAGTCTCTCAAGTGACAGTCTTCCGTAATTGCCCGCGAAGCCCCGCCCCACGGAGACGCGAAAGGAAAGCGGCGGCAGGTTGCCCCGCCGCCGCCTTCGCTATTTGAGGACTCTCGATCGAGCCTCAGAATTCAAAGCGCAGTCCCGTGGTGATCTGGTGCTCCATGGGATCAGCGCCCGAGCGCATGACATGGCGCAGGCGGTAGCCCACATCAAGAACCAGATTTTCAGTGAGATCAACACCCACACCGCCCATCAAAGCCAGCGCCAGACCATCACTGCCGCCGGAGACCATGCCGTAGCCAGCGCCAGCGCCTACATAGGGGCTGAAGGCCGTGTTGGTGGGGATGTCAAAATAGAGATTGCCGGTGAGTGTGGTCACACTGATATCAACGCCCGGGGCCACGTCATAGTCGCCGCCGTAGTCGAGGCGCAGGTCGGTGCGCATGTTGTCATTGATGTTAAATCCAATGCCAGCGCCCGCCGCCAGTCCGCCATCATCATCGCCGCCCGACCATTCGAGAAACGACCAGCCCGCATCGGCGCGGAGATAAAAGCCCATGGCCTGATAGGACTCAGCAGAAACATCGGCCGCATGGGCCGCAACACCGCCCGCTCCCAGCATCACAGTCGCCAGAATCATCATTTTGAAGTTTTTCATCGCATCACCTTTTTCCAGTTGATGGGATGAAACTAGACTGGCGACATGGCCCAACCCAGGCATGATTGCGGCAGACTCGTGAATGTTGCCGAGTGTTGCCCAAAAGCCACACCAATCTGCGTCAATTCAACCTATTGCGTTGACGGATCGCTAACCATGCCGCTAGTTTCGCGCCAACATGCAGCAGAAATCACATCCCCTCGATTGGCTGATGCTTTCAGCGCTGGTCATCGCCTGGGGCTCATCGTTCGCCATGACCAAAATCGCGGTTGCCCACCTCGATGCCGCCTGGATCATGGCGCTGCGGTTGGGCATCGCGGCGCTTGTGCTCGCTCCTTATGCGCTGATCAGGGGGCAGACCCTTTTCGCCTCGCGCGCTGTGTGGAGCAAATTCACCCTGCTCGCCCTCATTGGTCATGCGGCACCCTTCTTCCTGATCACCTGGGGCACAAATTTTGTCAGCTCGGGCATCTCAGGGTTGTTGATGGGAGCCATCCCGCTGTTCCTCGTGGTGCTGGCGCATGTCTTTCTCGCTGAAGAACCGCTTACGGCGCCTAAATCTGTGGGCTTTCTCCTGGGCTTTGCTGGCATTGTGGTTTTGATCGGGCCGGGCAAGCTGTTCAATCTTTCCATGACGGAGCAAGCGCTGCTCGGCGAGATTGCCATTCTGGCGGGGTGCATTTGCTATGCGGTTCATGCCGTCATGGCCAAGCGCATGGGCTTGGAAAATCCTCTGAAGCAAAGCGCCTGTGTCACCATCGCGGCAGCGCTTATGGGACTTGCTTTCGCGGTGGTCGCCAGCCCGGATGGACTATTGGGCAAGCCGCAATCCGCCTATTGGGCGGTGCTCGGCCTGGGGCTTCTGCCCACCGCCTTCGCAACCGTGATCATGTACCGCCTGATGAACCGCATCGGCCCGAGCTTCGTTGCCTACTCGAATTATCTGGTGCCGGTTTACGCTGTCCTGTTTGGCGCCCTCACCTTGGGCGAACGCTTGAGCTGGAACATCGTGGCGGCGCTGGCATTCATTCTTTCTGGCATCGCCATCAGCCGCATGGCGTCGTTTCGGTTATGGCCCTCGGAGGGCGTTTCATGACACTCCCTTCCAATCTGCGTGGCATTGTGGCGATGGTGGTGGCCATGGGCGTGTTCATCGGCAGCGACAGCTGCATGAAGTTCGCGCTCGCCGACTTGCCGCTGTTTCAATTGGTGCTGATGCGCGGCATTGCCGGCGTGGCTTTGTGCTTCATTCTCCTGGTGGCGCTGGGCCATGGGCGCGACATCAAGATGATGTTCAATCCCTGGGTGCTGGCGCGCGGGTTTTGCGAAGTGGGGGCGAATTTCGGTTTCACTTTCGCCATTCTCAACATGCCCATCGCGGATGTGACGGCGATTGCGCAAATCTGCCCGCTTTTTGTGCTGGTGGGCGCCAAGCTGATCTGGGGCGAGCGGCTCGGACCATCACGGCTCGTGCTGATCGCACTGGGAATTGCGGGCGCCCTGCTGGTGGCGCAGCCCGGCACAACCGCAGCCTCGCCTTATGCGATACTGGGTTTTCTCACGGCATTGTCGGCGGCCACGCGCGATCTCATCACCCGCAAGGTGCCGGGAGAGGTGCCAGCACCCATCGTGGCCTTCACGGTGCTTGTTACCCTCATGCTGGCGGGCGGGGCCGGAATGCTGGCTTTCGAGACGCCGGTCATGCCAGAGCTTCGGCACATCCTGCTCATGGCTCTGGCGGGCGCCCTGATGGTGGGCGGCCACATCTGCATTTTCATTGCCTACAAAATCGGCCCCGCCCGCTCGGTCGCGCCCTTCATGTATTCCCTCACCCTGTGGGCGGTGCTGGCCGGCGTGGTCCTGTTCGGCGACATCCCCAACACCCTCGCCATCGCCGGCATGGCCCTGGTTGTGCTGGCCGGCCTTCTCATCATCTACGTGGACGGCCGCCGGCGGCCAGCT
>JANOTU010000392.1:0-12198 GCA_031416515.1 Hyphomicrobiales bacterium | reverse complement strand
GCGCGGGCGCTCGACATCAAGCATGGCCACTAATTATCCTGTTGGGACGCGGCGGTGATCGCCGCCGCCGAGGCGGCTGGCTGTGACCGGCTGCTGAGCGAGGACATGGGCCATGGCCAGAAAATCGCACCTGTGCGGATCGAAAATCCGTTCCGGCAGGCTTGACTGGTTAGATGTTGTTTCCGTAAACCATCGCCACTTCAGGCCCCGCATCCCCACCCCCGATCCAGACGGCTCAAGAACCGCCCATACTTGGGGGAAAAATAGGAAAAGTGTATTATAATAAGAAACACGTCATGGAGAATTTGCGAGGCCGAAAAAGGGTCAGGCAACCGGCGAGACTCTCTCACACGTCTGCCCAGTTTCTGTCCAACCAAGGGTAGCCACCTCGCAGTTTCAGAAGAGAGCGGGGGCATTAATTCGCGGATGGCGAGGCCGAGGCCAGGAAATTCGGCTAATTTGAAGCGCTCAATTTGATTTGGATTCTGGAGCGACTAAAGGCATCCTTGCTTGTGCTGCGGCTTGAGGCTCTCGGATCAAGAGCAACGGGTTGCCAACTGTGCCGCTCTTGCCGATCAACCCGGCATCGAAGGTTTCAAGCGCATACGCACCGAAAGCAATGGCTGTTGCAACATGAATGGCGTCCTTTGGCCGAATATCGTTGTCCCAGACATGGAGCTGTGCGGACTCTGCTATTTTGCGGCTGACGTTAACCACCCGAATGTATGACCGCCGAAAGAATTTCTGAACAATTGCGGCCTTGTCTTTGGTGAGGCGCGGGCCGCCGCGCATCCAGAGAACTTCTGCAATCGTCAGGGCAGACGTTACAATAAGAACGTCTCCGCGTTCTGCTCGCTCCAGAACTCCGTCGCATTTTTCAGCCTTGCCACGCTCAGCTTGAAAATGACCAAGAAAACAATCGGTGTCCCAATAAATCTTTTCTACTGTCATGCCACAGCCATGATCCCGCGCACATCGGCAGCAGTGGGCAGATCATGATCTTCAGGCAATGGTTCAATTTGCATGGCTTCGATACTTATCGGAGTACCGTCTTTGCGATAGTGGATGCGCCCTTCGACCTCGACTCGCCTCCGAAAGCTACCCAGCACTTTTTGTACCATCTTCTCTGGCACGATGCAGGCGATTGCCTTGGGATAAAGGTAGTCTTTGATCCTGATCTTTATGCCGCCGGAAGCATCAGAAATGGTTTCCAGACGCCCTTCGATGGTTCCGAAGTCATAATAGTCCGTTTCCCAATCAAGCTGCACAACGCGCGCTATTCCGGAGCCGATATTGACCGGTTCACGCTTAACCCACAGATTCACACTCTGCTGATCGCCATGACGAGCAGATAGGTCGGAAAGCGCTTTCAGGTGTTTGATGGCCTTGTCAGAAAGTCCCGCGCCTGAGAAGTCGCCACGCGCTATGGCCACTGGGGCGTAGCGCGCCTTTTCATAGATCATCGCCAGTCTGGACGGAGGCGCAGAAGCGGACGGTTCCAGCCCAATCAAGCTGCTGCCCTCCTTCACTTTCACAACCCAGCCAACTTCGGACCCGTCGCCTTCCTGTGAGAGGGTAATCTCATGGATATAGCCAAAGAAGTTTCTCACAGCCGCGATAAATTCATCGGGGGCGAGATCGTCCCCGAGCGCAAGCGTAAGGTCGGTTGGCATCCGGTCTGGCGTGGCCATGTTTCGTGTCTCCGGCAAGGATTCTACGCGCCCAACGAGTCCCGGTAAAGCACTCTTTTCCCCGCGATCCCCTTGAACGCCAATTTCGCCCAAACTTTGTCAGCAGGACCGTTCGCAACTCCACTATTTCACTGAACTCAAACCTAGCCGCATAGCGGTGCCGGTGCAGCTTGCCGCCGAGCAGGTGCACGCCCTTCATGTCGCATTGAAGATGCTGAATTGGCCTTCGAAAGTATTTGCGCAACCGTCACCGCGCAGGTACTCGCCAGCCTGACTACGGTGAGGGTGCATTCAATTCCCCTTGACCGCGCCACGGGGACGGTGATGACAGTTGAGGGACTAACTCATCTTTCTCCAAAGCTTACTCCTGTAGTCTCAAGTCCAGTCCTTGCCCGTATGCCGCGGCGGGCCGATATCCCATCACCGCGTAAACACATGGCACCACGAACAGTGTGAGCAAAGTGCCGAGGCTCATGCCGCCGACGATGACCCAGCCGATTTGTTCGCGGTTTTCGGCGCCCGCTCCAGTCGCCAGCGCCAGGGGCAAGGCGCCGAGGATCATGGCGGCTGTGGTCATCAGGATGGGGCGGAGGCGAAGGCTTGCGGCTTCAATGATCGCTTCGCTGCGGGGGCGGCCCTGCCCTTGCAGCTTGTTGGTGAAATCAACGATGAGAATGCCGTGCTTGGTGATGAGGCCGATGAGCGTCACCAGGCCGATCTGCGAATAGACATTGAGGGTGCCCCCCGTCAGCCACAAGGCGGCGAGCGCGCCGGTCATGGAAAGCGGCACCGAGAACATGATCATCAGCGGATCGCGGAAGCTTTCAAATTGCGCCGCCAGCACCAGATAAATGAAGGCGAGCGCCAGCAAGAACACAAAAGCCAGATTGGAGCTGGCATCGCGGAACTCGCGCGTCTGGCCGGTGAGATCTGTGGCGGTGCCTTCGGGAAGCACCTCTCGTGCGGCCAGATCGACAGCGTCAATCGCCTCGCCCAGCGCATAGCCGGGGCTGAGATTGGCTTGGATGGTGATGGCGCGAAGCTGGTTGAAACGCCGCAAATCGCGCGGCGCCACCGTCTCGCGCACTTTCACCACATTGGAAAGTTGCACCATCTCGCCCGCGGAGCTGCGCACGAAAAGCCGGGACAGTATTTCAGCCGAGGCCCGCTCCTCCGGCGGCAAAGCCACCGTCACATCATATTGCTCGGAGCCGATTTGAAATTTGGTCACATTGCGCCCGCCCAGCAGCGTTTCCAGGGTGCGCCCGATCACCGAAATATCCAGACCCAGATCAGCCACGCGCGCGCGGTCGATATCAACTTCGATTTCCGGCTTGTTGAGGCGCATGTCGGTATCAAGATCGGCAAAGCCCGGATTGTCATTGAGCTTTTCCACCAGCGCATCGGCAAGAGCGTTGATCTCCGCGTAAGAGGCCGAGGACTGGATGACAAACTGGAACGGCTTGCCAAAACCCCGCACGCCGAGTGATTGCGGATTGGAGGCGGAGGCCTGGACGCCGGCGATCTTGCGCAGTTTCGGCAGGACTTGTTGCACCAACGCCTGCTGCGAGACATCGCGCTCATCCCAGTCCTTGAGCCGCGCAAAGGACATGAACTGCGTCACTTCGCCCGATCCCACAATCACCAGCGCTGAACGCAGCTCCGGTATGGAGCGCAAAATTTCCTCAACCTGCCCCGCATAGCGCTGCGTGTAGCTGAAGCTCGCCCCTTCGGGAGCGCTGCCTGAAACCATGACGACGCCCCGGTCTTCAACAGGTGAAAGCTCGGATTTAAGCTGCGTGAAGATAAATGCGCCAACCCCTCCCACCACAATGGCACCCAGCAGCACCAGCCATTTTCCAGCCAGCGCCAGCCGCAGGGCCGCCTTGTAGCGGCGTTCAAGCCCGTCCAGCGCGCCTTCTACCGCGCGCGCGAAGACGTTCTTCTCCTCCGAATGCTTCAGCAGCTTAGAGCACATCATCGGCGTCAGGGTCAGCGCCACAAAGCCCGAGATGATCACCGCGCTCGCCAGTGTCACCGCAAATTCCAGGAACAACCGGCCGGTGCGCCCCGGTGTGAAGGTGATGGGCGCATAGACAGCGGCCAGCGTCAGCGTCATCGCCACAATGGCAAAGCCCACTTCGCTCGCCCCCTTGATGGCGGCGGCCAGGGGCTTCATGCCACCCTCAATCTGGCGGTAGATATTCTCCAGAACCACAATCGCATCATCCACCACCAGGCCGATGGCCAGCACCATGGCGAGGAGGGTGAGGGTGTTGATGGTCAGCCCCACAGCATACATCACCGCGAAGGTGGCGATCAGCGACACCGGTATGGTGACGAGGGGTATGAGCGCTGCGCGGAATGAATGCAGGAAGATGACAATGATCACCAGCACCAGAAAAACGGCCTCGGCGATGGTGGTGAACACATTCGAGATCGAGCGGTCGATGAAGACAGTTGAATCAAAGCCGATCGCCGCTGATACGCCAGCGGGCAATTCCGCATCGAGGCGCGGCAAGATCTCATTGACCGCGCGCGCCACATCAAGCGGATTGGCCACCGCCTGCTTGACAATGCCGATGGAGAGCGCGGTCTCGCCGTCATAGCGGCTCTCGCGGCGGATATCGGCGGTCCCCAGCTCAACCCGCGCCACGTCGCCCAGCTTCACCTGCAGGCCGCCCGCCGCCTTGAACACCACGTTTGCAAATTCCTCCGCCGTGCCAAGCGAAGTTCGCGACAGGACGGTGAATTCGCGGTCGGTGCTTTCAATGCGGCCCGCTGGAATTTCGGCGTTCTGGTTGCGGATGGCGTTTTCCACATCCTGCACCGTGAGGCCGTAGCCAGCGAGCCGCACGGGATCAATCCAGACGCGCATGGCGTAGCGGCGCTCGCCGTTCACGGTGACATCGGCCACACCGTCCAGATTCTTGAAGCGGTTGACCACAAAGCGGTCGATATAGTCGGTGAGCTCGGTCGTGTTCATCGTGTTGGAGCGCATGACGATGAACATGATGGGCTGGGCGTCGGCCTCAACCTTGGCGATGGTGGGTTCGAGGATTTCATCCGGTAGTGCCCGGCGCACCCGGCTGACCCGGTCGCGCACATCACTGGTGGCGGTATCGATGTTCACGGAACTCCGGAACCGGATGGTGATGCGGCTGGATTCAGCCCGCGAAGTTGATTCAATCGTGTCGATGCCCTCAATGCCCGCGAGCGAGCCTTCCAGCACCTGGGTCACCTGGCTTTCAATGACCTCCGCCGAGGCCGCGGCATAGCCTGTTGCCACCGAAACCTGCGGCTCATCAATATTGGGATACTCGCGCACCGTGAGGCGGGCAAACGACATCAGCCCCGCCAGCACCAGCACAAGGCTCAGCACCGTGGCGAACACCGGTCTTCGGATGAAAATTTCGGTGAAGCCCATGGCGGGATCAGTTCACCGGTTTTTGCGCTGCCACCACTTCAATGGCCGCACCGTTGCTGAGTCTGGTGTTTCCCGCCACAATCACCTCCGCTCCGGCTGTCACACCGTGAAGAATTTCAATGGTCCCGGGCATGCGCTTGCCGATTTCAACCTTGGCTTCCGATGCTGTTTTATTGTCAACCACGTAGACAAAGCTGTTGTCGCCGCGCTGGACCAGCGCTGCTTCGGGAACCATGACAGCCTGGCGCTGATTGCCCCGCGCCGTGATCCTGACGAGAAATCCGGGCCGGAGCTTCAGGGCGGAATTCTCAAGGTCAGCCCGCACCCTGAGCGCCCTGCCACCCGCATCAACCACAGGATCAATTGCTGATATGGTGGCGTTGAATGTCTCGCCTGGCAGTGCATCGGCCGTCACTTCCACGAGTTGGCCGGTGGCGATACGCGCCTGTTCAAGCTCTGGCAGTGAGAAGCTCACTTTGAGAAGGTCAATCTTGTCGAGTCTGACGAGATCCGTGCCGGGCTGCACGAAGGCCCCGACGGAAACATTTCGGAATCCCAGATGTCCCGCGAAAGGCGCGGTGATGGTCAGTTTCTTGATCTGCAATTGCGCCGATGCGACAGCGGCGCGCGCCACCTGCAACTCGGCGACCACGGCATCAAGCGCGCTTCTGGCGACATTGCCCGATTTCTGCAGGGTTTGACTGCGGCCAAAATTCGCTTCAGCCAATACCAGCCTGGCCTGCGCATCAGCCAGAGCAGCCTCCGCCAGTTCGGCATCGAGGGTGAACAACGCTGCGCCCTCGGCCACCCTGCCGCCATCCTTGAAATTGATGGCCGCCACCCGCCCGCTGGTTTCCGGCGATATGGCAGCGGACTCAGCCGAAAGCAGCGTTCCAATCGCCATGATATCATCGCTGACCTGGGTTGCCGCAGCCAGGGCGATCTCCACAGGAACGGCGCCGCGGCTGCCTGGTTTTTGCCCTGAGCCGGGCTTGGCCTCGGTTCGCGAGGACTGAGGAGCGGAGCGCAAGCCCAAGAACCCCGCCACATCCACCCCGGCGCGCTGTACGCCGTAGCCAGCCCCGGCGAGCAGCGCAACGCCAAGCCCTGCCATCAGCCATGTCTTCATTTAACTCGCCTCATCGCGCGGCATTGGGCCTGCCAACAGCTTCAACCACTATTCTAGCACTGATCAAGCCTGAATCATCCTTGGCATCCGGCAGCCAATGCTTGTCAATCCTCACCTGCAATTGTGGCTCTTCTGCGCCGAGCATCTCAACACCCGTCCACGCCGCCTGTCGAGCACCCGCTTCAGCGGCAGTCAGCGCTGCGGCTGGGCTGCTGAACACGGCCACTCCCTGCGGCCCATGCACCCGGAAAACCCCGCTGCCATCGCCTTCAACCGTTACCGTGACAGTCTGGGCCACAACCCCGGTTGCCGCGCCCACGGCGTTGGCCACATCGAAGAAGGGCGGGAAGATCACCTCGGCGTTCAGCCTGCGCCCCACCTCCTGGTAATAGACCCGCACGGGGCCGCCCACCGCAACCACAGGAATTCGGGGGGACATGGAAATTGTAGCAAGGCCAACTCCTCCGCGTCCGGAGCATACCGCGTCAATGAGCGCGTTCTCGCCGAAGGGCTGGCCGAAGGCTGTATCGAGAATGACGCGGGCGCTGAGGCGCACCGTCTCGCTCCAGACTTCACGGCAAAAGGGTTCGGGGTCCTGGCGCTTCATGGCGCGAAAGCGCGCCATCAGCATGGCAGCAAGGCGCGGGGCCTCGCCTGGCCAGTTGTCTTGCAGGCCCAAGACATGCGCTGCATCGGAGGGCGTGAAACTGCTGGTCTGGATGAGGCCCTTGCGTTTGAGAGAGGCAACCGCGCGGCTAGCCGCAGTGGAGACGGCGAGCTTGCGGTAAGGTATGGGCCGTTCGCCCACCAGCGCAAGTATATCGCGCTCGCGCGGAGAAAGCTCAGCGCTGCTTGTGGACTTGGCGCCAAAGGGCCGCAACACAAATTTCCCGTGCATGGAGCCGCCCATGGGATCGGCGAGGTCCGCTTCCAGCATGGCCGTCACTTCCGGATAACGCTGCGCCAGCAGCGCAACGGGAACCACGCGCTGCGGGCCGATTTCCAATTTGCCATTGAGGCCGATGGCGATTTCACTGTCGCCGCCAAGGCCAATGGTCTTGACATCAATGGCCTTCACCATGGTGCGCCAGCCGCCGATCTCAGCACCCTGCTCGGTCACCTTGGGCCGGCCCGCAATCAGCACACCGATATCGGTGGTGGTGCCGCCCATGTCGGACATGATGAAATCTTTGTGGCCTGACAGCCAGGCCGCCCCCACGAGACTGGCGGCGGGGCCGGACAGCACCGTCTCAATCGGCCGAAACGCCACTTTCTCCGCCAGCGCCAGCGTGCCATCGCCTTTCACAATCATCAGGGGACAGATGATTTTAAGCTCCGCCATCGAACGCTGCACCGCGTCAATCAGCATGGACACGCGCGATATCAGCCGCGCATTGAGCACCGCGGTCAGTGCCCGGCGCGGCGCATCCAGCGCGGAGGTGAGTTCGGTCGAGATGGTGACAGGCTTGTGGGTAAGCCCCACAATCAACTCTCGCGCCGCCACTTCATGGGCAGGATTGCGCACCGCGAAAGCCGAGGCAATGGCAAAGGCATCAACCGGCATGGAACCAGCTTCCCGCAAGGCCGCAACATCAAGGGCGCAGACTTCATCGCCATTGTGATCATGCCCGCCGCCCACCAGCGCCATCGGCATTCCCGGAAATGCGTCTGCAATCCCGGTGCGTTTCGCCATGGCGGCGTCAAAGCCAATGAGGATAACACCCACAGCGCTGCCATGGCCCTCAACCACCGCATTGGTCGCAAGGGTTGTTGAAACCGACACCAGCGCAATCCGCACATCTTTTGCAACCTTGGCCAGCGCCGCCACAATCGCCGCCGAGACTCCAATGGCCAAATCCCCCTTGGTGGTAATCGCCTTGGCGGAGGCGACAACCTTGTGCCCCGATGCCTCGATGACAGCCGCATCCGTATAAGTGCCGCCAGTATCAACGCCGATCAGATAGGTCATGGACAATGACCCTCTCTTCCCTTCTCCCCTTTCGGGAGAAGGTGGCGCGGCAGCGCCGGATGAGGGAGCGGTTCAGCCAGTTCTGTCGGTGGTGGGACTCGCTGAACCGCCCCCTCATCCGACGTAGCGCCTGACGGCGCTCCGCCACCTTCTCCCGCAAGGGGAGAAGGGAAAAAAGAAGAGTCATGATCCTCGAAATTGGCCGATTGTTTTGTAGACATAAGATTTTGATTATAAACACCCAACCCGGCCAACTCCACCCAATTTGGCCGCTATCCTGGCCGATCCTGGATGTGTAGCGCTCTGGCCCGGGCTCTGTTAGGCTTGGGGCCATGCTCACCCCGCTCAAAACCGAAATCCTGAAAGTTGCTGACCTTGTCCATGAGGCGCGGCGGTTTCGGACGATCCTTTGGTCGTTTGAGCGCAATATGGAGCTTTTGTTCAAGGATTCGGGGCTGGTGGCGGAGGTGGACCATACGGCGCTCGCTGCGGCTTTTGCCAATTGGCGGCAGGCTTTTGACCGTTGCAAGCATCTGGCGGACGTGAACCGCCATGATTTTGTGATTTATGCGGCGGGGCTGATGCTGAAGGAGCTGGTGGCGGCCAATCCCATTCGCGCTGTGAAAGTGGAAGTGCCGACGCTGCCCGTTGACCACCGGCTGAAAACCTGGCCCGAGGGCTATGCCTATACGAGCTTTTGCCTGTCAGTGGCGGGGGCCATTCTCAAAGACATGGGCGAGGCCGCAGCTGCGACGGATGATCCGCAGTTCTGGGCCAGTTTTCGCGAGAATGCAGCGGAGAGTCCGGCGACGGCGATTGCGTTTTTTGATTTGGTGTGCGGACAAGAGCCCAATTGGGAGGCCCCCGATGTGCCGTGGATGCGGGCCAGCTTCATGGCGCGCAAGGGTGAGATTGAAAATCAGGGAGGGACCAATGTTTTACAATGAACCAGAGGGCACCGGCTTTGAGGCGCTTGATCCGCGCTTTGGCGCTTGCATCGTGGGGCACGCCAGGGTGGAGCGGCTGTGGACGGGCGGGCGCTGGCTGGAGGGGCCGGCGTGGTTTCCTGCCGGGCGCTATCTCGTGTGCTCGGATATCCCCAATAACCGGATGCTGCGCTTTGATGAGACGGATGGCTCGGTTTCAGTGTTCCGCCAGCCCAGCCTCAATTCAAACGGCAACACCGTGGACCGGGAGGGGCGGCTGATCACTTGCGAGCATCTGGGGCGCAAGGTGAGCCGGACGGAGATTGATGGCTCGATTACCGTGATCGCTGACCGTTACCGGGGAAAGCGTTTCAATTCGCCCAATGACGCTGTGGTGAAATCCGATGGCTCGGTGTGGTTTACGGATCCGCCTTACGGCATTCTGATTGATTATGAGGGGGGCCGCGCGAAAAGCGAGATTGGGGCCAATCATGTCTACCGGGTTGACCCCAATGGCACGGTGAGCATTGCGGCGGATGATTTTGACAAGCCCAATGGCATTGCCTTCTCGCCGGATGAGAAATTTCTCTATGTCGCCGACACCGGCGCCAGCCACAGGCCGGGCGGGCCCAAGCACATCCGCAAAATCGCGGTTCACGGCAAGAAACTGGGCAAATCCACGGTTTTTGCTGATTGCACTGCCGGAATGTTCGATGGTTTCCGGCTGGATAGCGAGGGGCGCATCTGGACCAGCGCCGCTGACGGGGTGCATTGCTATGAGAAGGGCGGCAAGCTGATCGGCAAGATCAGGATTCCGGAGCTGGTGGCCAATGTCTGCTTCGGCGGACCAAAGCTCAACCGCCTGTTCATCTGCGGCACGACATCGCTCTATTCGGCCTATCTGGCGGTGAACGGGATTGGGGGGCGGTAGTGCTTTCTTCCTCATCCTGAGGTGCGAGGATATCCTTGTTTTGCCGCAAAGTTGTGGCATGATGTCCTTTGAGTGGGCGCACAGGAGGACGGCGATGATTTCGGGGTTCAACAGGTTTGTCTGGGCTGCTCTGCTCAGTCTGGTATTTGTGGCTTCAGCGCAGGCGGCGAAGAATTTTCCAACTGACCAGTTTTCGTATTACCTGGGTGACTATGACACGGCCCTGGCCCGAATCGCCCGGACCGTGACCAAGCCGGTGGCGGAGCTGAAAGCTGAGCTGACCGCCGCAGAAGCTGCCGGCAATGACCGGCTGGCGGCGGTGGCGGTTGAACAAATCCTCTCGCTTTCGCCAAAGGACGCAGGGCTTTGGTTGAGATTGGCGCGGCATTTGGCGGTGGCCCAGCCGATCAATGATTCGGACAATTGGGAGCTCCCTTCCAAGACTGTGGGCGCATCGCTCAAGGCCTACCTGCTCGCTCGGAAGGCACCTGAGGAGGCGGAGGCGCTGGCGCTGGCGGCGCAAGGCTTTGGCAAGCGCGAGCAGTGGCGACCGGCCTTGGTGGCTTACAAGGAAAGCCTGCGGCTGGTGGAAAATGAGGCCAACCGGCAGGCCTATGAGACCATGCGCATCGACCATGGCTTCCGCGTCACCGACTACAAGGTTGAAAACGACGCCAATCCGCCGCGCGCCTGCTTTACGCTTTCGGAAGCGCTGTCGCGCAGTGTTACGGATTTCACGCCTTATTTCGCCCAAGAGCCGGGGCCGGTTGCGGCTGTCTCAGCCGAGGGATCACGACTTTGCGTTGAAGGCCTCAAACACGGCGAGCGTTACAAGATCACCGTGCGCCAGGGCCTGCCCTCGGCGGTTGATGAGGATATGCCGAAGGATTTTGACTATGATTTCTATGTGCGCGACCGGGGTGCGGGGGTGCGCTTTGCCACCAAGAGCTATGTGCTGCCGCGCAGCGGGCAGAATGGCATCCCGCTGATTTCCGTCAACAGCGATGCGGCAAGATTGGCGCTGTACAGGATTGGCGACCGCAATCTCATCGACAATGTGATGGGTTCGGATTTCCGCTCGCAGATCAATGGCTTTACGGCGGAAGAAATCGGCAACCGCGAGGGATCAAAGGTCTGGGAGGGCGTTATGGAAACGCCGGCCCCGCTCAATGAAGATGTGACCACGGCGTTCCCCGTGGATGAAGCCTTGGGCAAATTGGAAGCTGGACTCTATGTGATGACGGCGCGGCCCGCCGCCAAAGGTGCGGGAGAATCATGGGACAGTGTGGCCACGCAGTGGTTCGTGGTGTCTGACCTGGGCCTGTCCACCATGGACGGGAGTGACGGGTTGCAGGTGTTGGTGCGCTCGATTGCCAGCGCTGAAACCTTGAAAGACGTGGACGTGCGCCTCATTGCCCGCAACAATGAGATTCTGGCCACTGCCAAGACCGATGCCAATGGCGCGGTGACGTTCGCGCCGGGCTTGTCAAAGGGCCTGGGCGGGCTGGAGGCCACGCTGGTGGTGGCCCAGACGGCAGAAGATTACGGATTTATCGATCTCTCGCAGAGTGCCTTTGACTTGACGGACCGTGGTGTCTCTGGCCGCCCCCCGCCCGGCGCTGTGGATGCCTTTGTCTATGCCGAGCGCGGGGTTTACCGCCGGGGCGAGACGGTTCATGCCACGGTTCTCTTGCGCGATGCCAAGGCCAATGCCATGGCGGGAGCGCCGCTGTCTCTGGTGGTGGTGCGGCCCGACGGCGTTGAATACAGCCGCACCAGCCTTGATGATCAAGGGGCGGGCGGGCGCGCCCATGATTTCAGGATCAATGCGGCCGCCCAGGGCGGCACCTGGTGGATCAAGGCCTTTACTGACCCCAAAGCGGCCCCTGTCGGGATCACTTCGTTTCTGGTTGAAGACTATATCCCTGACCGGATTGAGTTTGATCTCAGAGCCAAAAGCGAGATTGCCACGGTTGGCGAGGGCGCCAAATTCACCGTCGATGGCCGCTATCTGTTTGGGGCACCGGGTGCGGGCCTTGATCTGGAAGCCAATATCACGGTGAGCGTCAACCCGGAGCCGTTCGCGGCCTGGAAGGGGTATAGCTTTGGCTTGAGCGATGAGACG
>JANOTU010000391.1:0-1708 GCA_031416515.1 Hyphomicrobiales bacterium | reverse complement strand
GGCGTCAACCCATGAGCGCGGCGCCCCAGCGCCCCGCGCGGCACATGCATGTCCACCAGCATCCGCGCCAGCTCGGCCGACTCCATGGCCATCGCCTCAACCGCGATTTCAGGATCAAGGTGATGATCGGCGATAAAACGGTCGATCATGTCAAAGTCATGCGCCAGCACCCCGTCCATGCTGGCAATGCGGCCCGCCTTGATCACCACGCCGGGTTTTGGATCAGCAGGGCTTGAGAAGGCTGAAAACCCGTTGGCCGGATCCTCCGCCGCAAACCGGTCAAGCCGCAGCGGACGCTCGTCCCAGTCAGCGTAGCGTTTCCACCGGTTTGGCGTGTCGTTCATGGGCGCAAGGCTATTGCGAAACTGACAAGGTTGCAACGCCCGCGACAATCAGGGCAATTCCCAGCCATTGGCCGGGGAAGACCTTCTCTTTCAGAAACAGCATGGCGAGAATGACGGCGATGGCGCCGTAAGCGGAAATCCCCACAGCCGCGAATTCCCGGTCTGGCAGATGGCCAGAGGCGTTGATTGCGGTGACCCCCATCACATCAAAAGCGCCCATCGCCAGAATGCCCAGCCAGTGGCGGCGTTGCAGGGTCGAAGGCTTGGCTTCGCCAAAACAGAATGGCACAATGGTCAGCAGGGCAATGGGCCGTGAAATCCATGCGGCCTCGATTTCGCCCATGGCCACAGCCGCATGCTGGCCCAATATGACAGAGGCCGAAAAGCCCAGATTGGACAAAAGGCAGAAGATCACAAATATCGTCAAGTTCCGGCGCGACATCATCCGGCCGGCATTCTCAGCACCGCCGGCGCGCGCCACGATCACGGCCCCGCCAATGGTTACAGCCACAGCCAGCCATTGCGCAGCGCTCGGCGTCAAGCCGTTGAACAACCCCCAGAACACGACGATGACAGGGTATGATGCCGACAGCGGCGCCACCAGTGACACCGGCCCCAGGCTGAAAGCCTTGAACAGTCCGCCCACGCCAAACCCGTAAGCCAGCCCAAGCGCGAGCGAGAGCAGCAGCCCCGCCCGCGAAGCCGTCCACACCGTGCCGTTCCATAGCACAAAACCCGTGAGCAACAGGGCCCCGGCCACCATCATGAGCGCCGCCATGCGAAACGGCCCCACGCGCACCGCAAGTGTCCGGGCAAACACATCATGCACCGACCAGCACAGGGCCGCGAAAACTCCAAGAAGAACGGCGGACATGAAACCGGGCTAGCGGTCCCTTGGCAGGTGGTCAAGGGTAGCGGGTTGGCTTGAATCTCAAAGACGGATCATCGCCGCCGCCTTGGTGTGTTAGCATTCCTCTCATGTGCGCAAGTCAGTGGACGACAACGGGATGTCTGCCTGGGGTCAATTCCGGGCCATCGAGACGGATCAACTGCTCCCCATTCGACATCGATCTTTTGCCGTGGTAGGCGTAAACAATTGTGGAGGGTGAACCAATGCTTTTCGCTTCACGGGCTTATTTGGCTGCATTCAACGCCCTTCTTGCCGAACACGACCTCGGGTTCATCGAATTGGTGCCAGAGAATTCGTTTGCTGCAAAGCTCAAGGACGGAATGATATCGGCATTTGGGGTTGGTACTCGGATTCGGTTTGACGAAGATTGGTGGGTCAAGACGTTCAATGCTGCCGACAGGGCTGTTCAATTGAACTTTGTCGGCATGGGACTCAATGAGTTAGGAATGCGCCC
>JANOTU010000390.1:0-1661 GCA_031416515.1 Hyphomicrobiales bacterium | reverse complement strand
CGGATGCGCGGCTGAAAGCCTGCCAGCAACCGGTGCAATGCGCGGCCCAAATCGCCAAAACCAATAAAGCCAACATTGCCGCCCGAAATCAGCCGGGCTTGAGTATTGCCATCGCCGCCCCATAATTCTTTGCCCGCCCGGAAATCACGGTCGGCGCCGGTGATGTTGCGCTCCAGGCTGAGCGCCAATCCAAGGCCAATCTCGGCCACAGGTATTGCAAACACTTTTCCCGTGGTCAGCACGTGAATGCCGTGGGCGAAGCAATGGTCATAATCCATGTTGTCAAGGAAGTTGGTTTCAACATTGAAGATGGCCCGGAGCTTTTTGGCTTTTCGCAGAAGCGCTGTTGGCAGCGGCGGCTGGCCAATGATGAAGCTGGCTTCGGCGATGTCGCCTGCGTCCATGCTTTCCACCTCGACAATGCGGTACGCCGCCCGCAGCCGCGCCAGATCGGGGGGCGTAAAAATCAGCTCCAGGCTTCTGGGTTCGGGGATGGAAATGACGAGGGGGCGGCTGTCGGCCAAGGGAGGTCTCCTGTGAGATGCTCATTTGCCGATTGATATCACACAATCTTAAACCTTCATTCACCTTGTTTGCCGCCTGTAAGGTTTTGGCAAAGACTCCGTGGCTATCAAGCGGTGTGGAACACGAACCAACAGACAGCCTGCAGGCTGACCGCAATGCCGCAGAGGCGGCAAGCCCGGCCAAGTCGCGGCTGCTGGCCACTGTCGCCCATGAAATCCGCACCCCCATGAGCGGGGTTATCGGCATGGCGGGGTTGCTGCTCGACACCGAACTTTCGGCGGAACAGCGCAATTATGTAAAAATGATCGAGTCCTCCAGCCGGGCGCTGCTGGCAATTGTTGATCAGCTTCTCGACGCCGGCAGGCTGGCGCCAGAGGAAAGCCCATTTGATATTTCCCTGCTGGCGGAAAGCGTGGTTGAGCTGCTCGCACCCCGCGCCCATGCCAAGGCGATTGATATCTCCTGTTTTGTCGAAGGCGCTGTGCCCCTCATGATTTTGGGCGATGAGCAGCGGCTGCGCCAGATTCTCTTCAATCTCTGCGGCAATGCCATCAAATTTACTGAGAAGGGCGGCGTTGATCTGTCGGTCATGCGCGGCGAGGCCGGGGGCTTGCGCTTTCTGGTTTCCGACAGCGGCATCGGCATGTCCGAGGATGAGACGGCCCGCATCTTTGGCGAATATGCCCAGGCCAATGCCGAGACCAGGCGCTTGTTTGGCGGCACCGGGCTGGGCCTGGCGATTTCCCGGGCGCTGGCGGAATCCATGCGGGGAACACTCACCGTCACCAGCAAGGCGGGCGTGGGCACGACCTTCACACTGCTGCTGCCGGTGAAAGCGGCGCAAGCGCCCGTTGCACCGGCGCGAACCTTCGAAGGCGAATGCTATGTTGTGGCCATGGAGGAAGGCCCCAGTGCGCGGCATCTCGTGGCAATGTTGCTTGAGCTTGGCGCCACTGTGCGCTGCTGCCCCGACAAGGCGGAGTTGCGAAAACGCCTGCTCACTGGGGACGACAGATTGATCTGCGACATTTCCCACGCCCGCGCGCTGCGGGACTGGGCCGCACAGGCGCCACGCCGCAACAAGGTTTTTGTCGTCATGGGGGCTGAAGACCGCAGGCGTTGCAAGGCATTCCTGC
>JANOTU010000389.1:0-2817 GCA_031416515.1 Hyphomicrobiales bacterium | reverse complement strand
GCCGCACGCCGATACGCTTTAAGGCTCGGCCTATGCCAACATGAAGGAACTGCGCTTTGCCGCCGCTGACGGCGTATGGCGCGTGGCGTTCGCATTCGATCCCACGCGCAAGGCTATCGTCCTTGTGGCGGGCGACAAGGCGGGGGTGGCGCAGAAGCGGTTCTACAAAAGCCTGATCGCCAAAGCAGACAGTCGCTTTGGCGATCATCTGGAAACGTTGAAAGGAAAGGTCCGATGGCCACCAAAGCAAAGGCGCAAAAGCCTGCCACCAAGCCCGGTGTTAAACCCACTGTTCTGGGCCGCGCGCTCGATGAGGTGATTGCAGCCATGCCCGCTGAGCGCCGGGCCCGGATCAAGGCGCGCGCTGCCGAGCTCCATGCCGAGGTCGAGGGCCTCAAAGCCCTGCGCAAGCTCGCTGCCCGCAGCCAGGAGCAGATCGCGCAGAGCCTTGGCGTCACGCAACCCGCCATCGTCAAAATCGAGCGCCAGACCGACCTCTATCTCTCGACCCTGCGCCGGTTCGTCGAGGCCGCAGGCGGGACGCTGGAGCTTCGCGTCGAGCTTCCCGGAACCGGCGTCATGCGGCTTACGGGTATGGGAGAGCTGAACGCGCGCATGGCATAGACCAGACATCGCATCCATGACCTGCGCCGCGCCCGCCAAAATTACGGTGACACTTCACTTTTCTCCTGCCTTCGCCAAGCTGTTGTCATGTCGCGCATCGCCCGTGTCGTGGTTCCCGGTATCGCTCATCATGTCACCCAGCGGGGCAACCGCTGCTGGCGGGTGTTTTTCAGTGATGCGGATTATGCGGGGCCATTCAGTAAACTGCTTGCAGGCGAGCCCGTAGCCACGCCTCGAAGGACGGTTGCAGGTTCCGTGCAGCGGGCCCTTCGAGGCGTAGCTACGGCGCTCGCACCTCAGGGTGAGGAGTTAAGAGTATGCCGCGCCGCCGCGTCGCCAAGTCTGGCACCGAGGTTAGGCTTGGTGCCTGATACCAAACCATGCGCATATGGTGGCCGTGCCGTCGGAGCCAGGTTGGCCCTTGCCCGCACTTTCGCTGACGCCCACCGGCGCTAAACCAGGCATATCAATGCCCGCAACCGCTGGACCGGGCATCTCTGGCAAACGCGCTCAGGATGCATCCAGCAGTAACGGCTTCAACTCCTACACTCTCATCCTTCGAGGCTCGCGCCCTTGCGCGAGCCTCGATGGACCGGTGGATCAGTGTTTGCGGCTGTCCTTCGAGGCTCGCGAAGACGCTCGCACCTCAGGATGAGGGGGGGATGCGATGCGCACCACGATGATGCGAACAGTCTTGTCTTCAATGGAACTGATTATGCGAGAATCGCCGACGCGATACTTCCAAAGTTCTCCCAGTTTGGAGCCGCGAAGTGCCTCGCCAATGGCGCGGGGGTCTGCCAGATGGGTAAGGCGGTCATTGAGAAAAGACAGGATGCGCCTTGCTGCCTGAGGATCGAGTTGCTTTAGATTTTTCCTGGCCAGGTCGGAGAGTTCAATTCTCCATGCCATGGTTCTTCATCACATCTGCCAGTGGAGTGAGTTTTGAACGCCCGGCATTGATTTCTTTCAGTTCTTTTTCGGCTAGATACAGATCTTCAAGATCACCAATTTGTTCACGGATCGCCTCAATCATATAATAGGTCTTGGTGCGGCCCGTGCGCTTGGCAAGTTTGTCCAATCGCGCACTCAGTTCTTCGGGCAGGCGGAGTGATACAGCCATTGGGTTTTTCTCCAGTTTGAGATACATGTATCGCATGTTGTGATGTCAGAAACAAGGTCGCCAGTCATGCTGTGGGATCAAAGCTGCAATTCAAAGGGAATCGTCCCCTTTTTACGCGCCCTTGGTTCAAAGGGCGGGCGAGACGCCCGCGCTCCCAGGGCGGCAAGGCGCCAACATGTCGCGCAAGCAATTCACTTATGTTGGCTGTCCTCTGAACAAGAACGGGCTGGAAGGCCGTGGCTCACAAGAATACATACACTTTCTTGGCGTCCAACTGGCGGAAACGCAGCTCTTATTGTTGGGTGTCGCAATATCCCCGGCTCGCGAACAGGCGTTCACACGGCTGCGGCGGGCGAAACAATCCGGTCGTCCGCGGGCAAGCCCCGGCTTTGTCAAGAACCTCGAACACCTCACCTCCCGCCGCCTGAGACAGGGTGGAAATAAAGCAAGGTGTCACGGCAATTCAAGCAATCATGTGGGGAAAAGTTCCAAAGCCTTCGTCGCCAAGGCGACAACGCGCGGGATCGGCTTGGCTCCCTGCTCGTAATAAGCCACCATGCGGCGGCTGAGGCCAAGGGCTTGCGCCGCGGCATCGAGCGTTAAAGCCCTGCGCTCCCGCCATTCCTTGAAGGCGTCCGGTGACATGGTGAGGCCCGATTGCTCGCGCGACAACCGCCAGAGCGTATCCGCCGACATGTCGATTTCATCGGTCCAGACAACATCGGTGCCATATTCGCCCAGGCTAACCTGACAAAACAGGTCGGGCGACCGGCGCAACGGCTCATAGAGGGCAAAGATGCCGATAGGACCTGACACGTCGATTTCGCTCTCTTCTCCACTCTGCCAGCGAATGCGCAGGGTGAGCGGCGTCTTGCCAGCGGCAACGGCGGCAATGCGCGCGATGATCTTCTTGGGCATGGTCAACCTCGTTCGTTCAGTTCCGCCCATTTCAGGGCCAGCATGTCTTGGTGCGCTTCAGCCCACGCCAAGGCTTCCGCGACTTGCGAAGGCCGAGCGTCTCCGGCAATCACCGCCAAATCCGTTATCCGCACCAGCGCCTGAAAATCAGGCGC
>JANOTU010000388.1:0-6169 GCA_031416515.1 Hyphomicrobiales bacterium | reverse complement strand
ACCTTCCCCCGCGAGGGGGGAAGGAAGGTATATGGTGTTGGTGTATGATCACGCATTGGAAGCTCGCACCAGAGCATCCAGCGCCTTCAGTGCCGCGCCGTCATCAATCGCCGCTTGCGCCTGCTCAACGCCGTCGCGGATTGTCGCCACCTTTCTTGCTACAAGCAACGCCGCACCCGCAGTCATCACGGCGGCATCGCGGAAGGCTCCGGCTTGGCCTTGCAGCACGGCGCGTAAAGCTTCAGCGTTGTGCGCGGCTTCGCCGCCTTTCAGGGCTGACGGGTGGGAGCGCCGCAAGCCGACCGACTCTGGCGTCAGTTCAAACTCGGTGATCACGCCGTCCTTCAATTCGGCAACCCATGTCGTCCCCGTCGGCACGATTTCGTCCACACCGCCTTCGCCGTGGCAGATCCAGCAGGCTTCCGAGCCCAGTGTATGCAGCACCTGGGCCAGAGGCTCGACCCAGGACCTTGCAAACACGCCCGTCACCTGGCGCTTGACCCCGGCGGGATTGGACAGGGGCCCGAGCAGATTAAAAATCGTCCGTGTGCCGAGTTCCACCCGGCTTGGCCCCACATGTTTCATCGAAGAATGATGGGCTGGCGCAAACATGAAACCAACCCCGGCGGCGCTGATGCAATCGGAAATCTTTTCTGGTGTGAGATCAATCTTGACACCCAGCGCCAGCAACACATCAGCCGCGCCCGATTTGGACGAAAGCGCCCGGTTGCCATGCTTGGCCACTTTGAGGCCCGCCCCCGCCGCCACAAAGGCCGCGCAGGTGGAAATATTGTAGGAGCCAGAGGCATCGCCGCCGGTGCCGACAATGTCGATGGCATCCGCCGGCGCTGAGACGCGCAGCATCTTCTCGCGCATCACCTCTACGGCAGCGCTGATCTCGTCAACCGTTTCGCCGCGCACCCTGAGCGCCATCAACAGCCCGCCGATTTGCGAGGGCGAGGCCTCGCCGGACATCATGATGTCAAAAGCCTCGCGGGCCTCCGCGCGGGTGAGGGCGGAACCACTGGCGGCCTTGGCAAGGATTGGTTTGAGATCAGCCATGGACCAGCTCCAGAAAGTTTTTCAGAATGGCGTGGCCATGTTCCGAGGCAATGCTTTCAGGATGAAACTGCACCCCTTGAACATTTTTTGTCTTGTGCCGAAGCCCCATGATCAGGCTATCCGTCTCAGCGGTGATCTCCAGGCAGTCCGGCAGACTGTCACGCTCGACAATCAGCGAATGATAGCGCGTCGCGGTGAAGTCCTGCGGTACATTATTGAACACGCCCTTGCCGGTGTGATGCACTTGCGAGACTTTGCCGTGCATCATCTGCGGCGCGCGGATCACCTTGCCGCCAAACGCCTGTCCCATGGCCTGCATGCCCAAGCACACGCCAAATATCGGAATTGTATCAGAGGCCTTGGCAATCAATTCGAGGCAGATCCCCGCTTCATTGGGCGTGGCCGGCCCTGGTGAAATCACAATGGCCGAGGGCTTGGATGAAATGACTTGCCCCACACTAATCTTGTCATTGCGGTGCACCACCGTCTCAGCGCCAAGATCGCCCAGGAAATGATAGAGATTCCAGGTGAAGCTGTCATAGTTGTCAATGAGAACAATCATGGTGCACCCTCAATTTTCCCTTCTCCCCTCGCGGGAGAAGGTGGCGCGAAGCGCCGGATGAGGGGGCGGTTCAGTGAGTCGAAGTGGCTGCGGGACTCGCCGCACCGCCCCCTCATCCGGCTCGCGGCTAAAGCCGCGATCCACCTTCTCCCGCAAGGGGAGAAGGGAAGGAAGAAAGAGGTAGGACCATCCATCATTGCGCTCTCCCGGCGCGGCCGGCGAAGCGCACGGCTTCCTCGGCGGCGCGAAACAGGGCTTTGGCTTTGTTGACACACTCTTGGTGCTCGCTCTCGGGCACGCTGTCGGCCACCACGCCAGCACCCGCCTGCACATACATCTTGCCGTTCTTCACAATCGCGGTGCGCAGCACAATGCAGGTGTCCATTTCGCCATCGGCGGAAAAATACCCCACGCATCCGGCATAGACACCGCGCTTTTCATGTTCAAGCTCGTCAATGATTTCCATGGCCCGAACCTTTGGCGCGCCCGATACCGTGCCCGCGGGAAAGCCAGCGACCAGCGCGTCAATGGCATCATACTTCGCCGCCAGCTTGCCCTCGACATTGGAAACGATATGCATGACCTGGGAATAGTATTCGAGAATGAACTGGTCCGTCACCTTGATCGAGCCAATCTCGGCCACGCGCCCCACATCATTGCGGCCCAGATCCAGCAGCATCAAATGCTCGGCGCGCTCCTTGGGGTCGGCCAGCAACTCCGCCGCCAGCGCCCGGTCCTCGGCGGGCGTTTCGCCACGGCGGCGCGTTCCAGCGATGGGTCGCAGTGTCACCTTGCCGCCGCGCACCCGCACCAGAATTTCCGGGCTAGATCCGATCACGGAGAAATTATCGAAATCGAGATAGTAGAGAAACGGCGATGGGTTCACCCGCCGCAAAGACCGATAGAGCGCAAATGGCGGCAGGGTGAATTCAGTCTCAAAGCGCTGCGACAGCACCACCTGGAAAATGTCACCGGCCTTGATGTAGTCCTGCGCTTTCAAAACCATCGACTTGTAATCATCTGGCGAAGTATTGGATTTGGGCGCGGCGATGGCTGGCGCATCCTCGCCGCGCAGCGCCACATGATCAAGCGGGCGGTCGAGGGCATCGACAATCTCGTTCACCCGCTCCTGCGCGCGCGCATACGCTGCTTTGGCGCTCACACCTTTTTCAAAATAAACCGGCGAAGTGACGGTGACCTCATCGCGCACTGAGTCAAAGATCGCCATCACCGTGGGGCGGATCAACATGCCGTCCGGCAGGCCCAGCACATCGGTGTTGGGCTCCGGCAACTCCTCCATGAGCCGCACCATGTCATATCCCATATAGCCAAACACGCCGGCTGCCATGGGAGGAGCCTCCTCGGGCAATTTGATCCGGCTTTCCGCCAGCAAGGCTCGCAGCGCTTCAAGGGGGGCAAGCTCAAGCGCCTCAAAGGGGCCGGATGGATCAGCAATCGCCTTGCGGTTGACGAGCGCGCGGGCACCCTCCACCTTCCAGATCACATCCGGATTCATCCCGATGATGGAATAGCGCCCACGCACCGCGCCACCCTCCACCGACTCCAACAAAAATGAATAGCGCGCGTTGCGGGCCAGCTTGAGCATGGCTGAAACCGGCGTTTCCAGATCGGCCACCAGCTTGGTGGACACAATCTGCGCCGCACCCTTTTCATAGGTTCTGGCGAATTCGTCGTAAGTGGGCAGTATTGGCATCTGGTTTACTCTGGACTATCAGGGCCTATTGCGTCTGCGTTCCCGATATCTGCCGCCAGAGTGTTTCATTGATGGTGACACCGGTGCTGGCCTGCAATGCGCCCAGATAGGCCGCCAGCACATCATCGCTGGCGCCGCGCTGCAAGCTGGTGGCGATGGTCTTGGCGTCCTCTGATTTCTCATCAAAGGGCGGCAGCAGCACAGCCTGCGCCTGCATTACCTTGGCCGACTTGCCATCGCCTTCCAGCGCATAGGCATAACCATTGGCGGGCACGGCGAACAGGGCTTGCAGGGCACCGGGGTTGAAAGTTTCTGTGCCTTCGCCCCGCTTCAAGCCACGCGCCGTCATGATGGTGGCGGTGGCCTCAAGGGCCAGGCTCTCAAACGTGGCCCCGCCATTGGCGCGTTCTACCAGCTTCTTGGCTTTCTCAACCAGCGCTGCTTGCATCTTGCTGGCGGCGATATCGGCTTTCACCTGGTCCATCACCTTGTCGATGGGTTTGACCGCTGAGGGCACAACTTCGCGCACCTCATACCAGACATAGCCATCATTTACCGAGACCGCGTCATTCTCAACGCCCACATCGCTGCCGAAGGCCGCTGTCAGAATCTCAGGCTTGCCCGGAACCACCACATCTTTGGCATCAACCCCAGCCCCGCGGGCATCCACATGGGTTATCAGTTGGAAGGGAATGCCAACGCGCGCCGCAATCGCCTCAAACTTTTCCTGGGCCGCCCTGGCATCTTCCACGCTGTCATAAACTGACTGGATTTCCTCGCGCGCCCGCCCAAGCTTCAGGCGCTGTTCCAATTCCCCCTTCACCTCGTCGAGAGTTTTCTGGTTCTCGGGTGTAATTTTGATAACTTTTAACAGCGACGTCGCAAGGCTCCCCTTCACCGGATCGCTGACCAGATTCTCGCCCAGCTTGAACGCCGCTTCGGCAATCACGGGATCAAAGAAATCAGCCTTGGTCTTGTCGGCAAACGTCACATCGGCATCAGCAAAGCCGCGCTCTTTGGCAATGGCCAAAAACTCCGTGCCAGCGGCAATCTTGTCCTTGGCCTTCTGCGCTTCGTCCACAGACGGAAATGTGATCTGCAAAACGGTGCGTTTTTCCGGCGTGAAGTAGTCGGCCTTGTATTTCTCATAGCCCGCCGTCACATCCTCCGGTGTCAGCGTCACTTTGGCCGCGACATCGGCGGGCTCCGCTTTCATGACGGCGATGCTGCGATACTCAGGGGCTGTGTAGAGCCCGGGGTTGGCCTCATACTGCTTTTTGATTTCCGTGTCGGTCGGGGCCGGAATTTCGCTGTCGGCAATTTTCACCACAAAATACCGCGCATCGCGCTGTTCGTTGCGGTGCTGGTAAAACGCTTTCACGAGCGAAGGGGGCGCTGTCAGATTGCTGTCAACCGAATCCGTCACTGCCCGGCGTAGCCGGTTCTGGCGCTCGGTCGCCAGATACATCTGCTCATTCAGGCCATTGGCTTCAAGAACGCGCTGGAACTGTGCGGCATCAAACTTGCCATTGGCATCTTGAAACGCCTTGTTCGCTTGCGTGTCTTTCACAATCTGCGCATCGCCCACGGAAAGCTTGAGCGCTTTTGCCTGATTGTCAATGGCCGCAGACTGCGCCAAATTGTTGAGAATGCCGCGGTCTATCCCGAGCTTGCGCGCTTCGTCCGGGGTCAGGTTCTGCCCGGTTTGGGCGCCCATCTGCTGCACGGCGCGGTTGAAGGCGATGTTGAATTCCTCTGCCGAGACCTCCTCATTCCCCACGGTCGCCAAAGCGCCCGAGCGGTAGCCGGTGAACACATCGGCGATGCCCCACACGCCAAAGCTGGCGGCAAGAAAGAAAATCAGGGTTTTCGCAATCCAGCCCTTGGCTGCATTGCGGAGTGATTCAAGCATGGGTGATCCTTTCGTGAAACTGTGGCCCATCATAGGTGCCCGCTCTCCCCCTCGCAAGTGCGAGATGTGTCTGCTATGGGGCAACTCTTTCAAAGACTTGGAGAGACTCAATGACAAATGCTGCGCCGCGCCCTCTGGTGGCGGGAAACTGGAAGATGAACGGCGGCATGGCCATGCTGGCTGAGCCACGCCTGCTTGCCACCATGCTGAAAGATGTGGCCATCAGTTGTGACGTGATGATCTGCCCCCCCGCCATTCTCATTGACAACATCCTTCCCCTGTTCAATGGCACAAACATCACCGTGGGCGGCCAGGATTGCCACTGGGACGCCAGCGGCGCCCATACTGGCGATACTTCTGCTGAAATGCTGAAAGAGGCAGGCTGCGCCGCCGTCATCGTCGGCCACTCCGAACGCCGCACCAACCACGCCGAGACCGATGCCATTGTGGCCAAAAAAGCCGCCGCCGCCCACCGCGCCAGCCTCACCGCCATCATCTGTATCGGCGAAACCCTGGAAGAGCGAAAATCAGGAAAAACCCTGGAAGTTCTCACCCGCCAGATCAAACACTCGGTTCCCGCATCATCCACCCCGGCCAACACCGTCATCGCCTATGAACCCGTGTGGGCCATCGGCACCGGCCTCACGGCGAGCACAGCCGAAGTCACGCAAGCCCACACCCACATCCGCGCCGAACTGAACGGTGCCGCCTACCGCATCCTCTACGGCGGCTCGGTAAAACCCGCCAACGCCGCCGAACTCATGGGCGCCGTCAACGTCAACGGCGCATTGGTCGGCGGCGCCAGCCTGAAAGCGGCGGATTTCATCGGGATTATCAAGGCGTATGCGTGATGCGGAAAAAATGGTCCTGCATAGGGGCCTGAATCGCAATTTTGGAGAATAGCCCTTGATAGTCAATG
>JANOTU010000387.1:0-3345 GCA_031416515.1 Hyphomicrobiales bacterium | reverse complement strand
ACGAGGCGGCCTGCAACCAGTTGATCCGTTCCAAGGGCTTTCATCAGCAACCCCGACATCAAGTGGAAAACCGGTGGGTAATGAAACACAATGTGCGGGAAAGTGCCGATGTCCTTGTATCCCAGGCCATCCAGGATCAGTTCCGTCTGTTGCCAGATGATGCCTTCGCCGTAGTCAATCTGGTCGGGGTAGACCACAGCTCCCGATACGACCGTCACCCACTCAGCAAAACTGGCGACAAGCAGCAATAGCAGGCCAAGAAACAAAAGTTTTACCGCGAGAAGAATCCATTTCTGCGGAATCCAGAACTGTGTGCCGTTACTTTCTGCGACCTTTTCTGTCACTGTTTTGGTCTCCTTGGTCGGGCAACGATCAGCATTTGCTTTGCCATGGGTTTGAAGGGTGAAACGAGGTAGGCTTGAATGAGAAAAGGCCAGACTGGAAGCCTCGACTTGATTGTGAGAGGCAGGAAACGTGGCTTGGTTTCGATGACTTCATAGTTGTAAGCTGTCAGGAAATCGGCGAGGCTGACATGCGAGTAGACGCTCACATGGGTATAGTCGTCGAAATACTCACGGAAAGCGTAGCGGTAGTTTGGTTGCAGAATTGTGAGTGTGCCATGCGCAGAGAGTTTTATCTGTAGCGCTTTCAAAACCTTGGCCAAGTCCACCTGAGTGAGGTGCTCAAAAATGTTGCTCGCAAAAGCATAGTCAACACTGCCATCCTCTATGCCCGAAAGATCGGTGACATCGCCGACAATGGCCTCAATTCCGGGTGCGAGATTGCGCGTGAAGCCTGGCCAGGAATCAATTGCGATGCGCCGTCTGGCAACGGCGTTGTTTATGAATTGGCCGTATCCGGAACCAAGATCTAGCACACAGGCAGATGGCGCAACACGCTTGCTGAAGAAAGCTGACCACAGCGTCTGCCATAAAACATCACGGCGCCGGTCGGGTGGCAACCGCGATTCGTGATAGCCAGTGCTCATGGCGAGGCATTCCAGCCAAGTGTGAGGCCGCGAATCATGCGCAGACCCACTGTCAAGGCACGGCGGTTGTCGGTGTTGCCGCCCTTGCTCAGGCCTACCCGTGGATGGAATGTAATGGGACATTCGAGGAGCACCATTTTTTTCTGCAAGGCAATATCCATGAAATGGGCATTGAATTCGAGGTTGACGGCCGGATTGAGAGCGGGAAGCAACGCCTGAAGCGCGCTTCTTCGACAAAGTTTGTAAGTGGTGCCAACATCGGTGATCGTGGTTGAGCCCAAGTGCTTTGCTTCCAGCAACTTGCCCACAAACAGATTTCCGTAAAACATGAAGACTGTGAGCTGGGTTTTGCGCTCCCGGAGCGCTTCCACCGTCCTGGTTCCATTGACAATATCGGCATGTGACGCATAGGCGAGGAACTTTTCTATATCATGCGCCCGGAATGTCCGGTCGCCCTCGCACAGGACAATGAGCTCCGTATCCTCGAACTTGACGGCTTCGCTCAGGCACCGATAAACGCAGCGGCCATAGCCAGGTTGCAGCTCGTCAAATGCCAGCGCTCCGGCGGCTCTCGCCAGTTCCAGTGTCGCATCCTTGCTGTTGTTGCTGACCACGATAACGCGGGCCACACGGGGATGATTGATGAAATCGCGAACCGCCTCGCCAATGCTGTCTTCATCATTGTATGCGGTGAGGGCCACTGTGACCTGACAACTCCCCAAAGAATCAGTGCGGAGGCCGATAATTGAGCGCTTGCCATTGAACAGAACCAGAAGATCAAGAAGCGCCACGCTCAAGCCCAGCATCAAGGGAAGGCCGCTATACCAGACCAGGAATTCGCTGATTGGAGTCAATTCGTCCTGGAATCCGAGCAAATAGCGTGGAAACACAAGAATGACACCAATTAGATACATCGCAATGCCAATGCAGAAAAGAAAAATGCCGTATAGAAGGTAGGGTTGAAACCGGAGTTTGTCTCTTGCCCAATACAGGCCTCTGGTTTTCAAGGAGTCAACAATCGGCACACCGACTGACGGCTCTGTTGATTTTGGTTTTTCATTTGAATTGGCCAAAAGTAACGAACTCCAACAGCAGGTTTGCGTTAATTGGTTATCATGAAACAGTCAATCGTGTAAGACAAACGTCGGCTGGTAGATGCTGATAAACTGCAAGTATGTGGGACACGGAAAAATATAGAGGAATGGCTAGTTATACTCAGCCTAATTCAGAATCCGAAATTCTGACGGATTGATGACGCGAAAATTATCTGTGACCGAATCACGCAAGGTCCCCCAGTTTTTTGGAACCTCCTCGATCAGGAAACCCAGCATTCTGGCCTTGAATTCGCCGAATGTGGCATATGAGGCGTTGTGGGTGACAACGCTGGTCCCATGGCACCCCACAGCCGCTCGACTCGCCGCGCTGGCGCTGGCGCAGCGGGTTGGATTGAGGTGCGGGCTGTAGGTAGGAATAAAAATTTAATGTGCTCCGGCTGCCGTTCTGCGCCAGCCATTCCTGCACAAGCTTGGGCCGTGGTGTGAGCCGCGCATTGTCGAGGAACACATGGATCATGATCATCAAGGGATATGCGACGAGGATCGCCTTGAGCAGCGCTATGGTGCTCTCCGCATTGGCGGCCGGAACCTCCAGCATCTGTGTCGCGCCAGTCTCAAGATTGACGGTGCCATGAATGTTTACGGTGGTCCGCGCCTGCGGCACGGGAGCCACCGCGATCTTTTCGCCCTCGGGCATCCAGCAGCCCACCACGCGCGCCTGATGGGTGGGATGAACGGCGTCGACAAAGACCACCACCGCCTCGTCGTTGCCAAGCCCGGTTATCAAGGTGTCGTAATACTCAATGAAAGCCTTCTGTTTCTCCGCATCAAGCTTCTTGGAAACCATGTCTGGCTTGCGATATTCGATCTTCAGCCGGTGTGAGCTGTGCGAGAAGTCCTGGCTTGCTGTATTCAACGCCATGCTTCTCGGCGATCCAGGCTCCAATCGTCCGGGTGGCTCACGCGGCAGGCTCGCCTTGATCCAGTCGAACAACTCGGCTTCCGCGACCTTCGTCAGATGGCTCTGGCTATCTTGGTAATTGAAAACCCTCAGTCCGGCGATGCCATGCTCGGCAAAGACACACTGCCACGCGCGCACGGTGTCATCGTCGACCAGCAAGACCTTGGCGACTGCCTCACAGCTCATGCCGTCGTTCAGCAAGACAACCGCATTCGCGCGCCGTCCCACCCGAACTTCGCCCAACCCGTAGCGGGTCAGCGAACAAAGTTCGTCGCGTTCTTGTTCAGTGAGAAAGCCGGAGCGGATCATGGAAAGCACAAGAATCCACTTTTTTGATTCGG
>JANOTU010000386.1:0-14075 GCA_031416515.1 Hyphomicrobiales bacterium | reverse complement strand
GAAGTCTGATGCGCGAACTGGTGTCGTTTGAGAAATCTTCATGATGGCGACACATTTTCGACGGAACTTATGGCCCAGAAACGTCTTGACCACATGCATTCAACCAAACAGGAGTTCACGATGAAAAAAACAACCCTGGCGACCAGCCTGGCAGCGCTCGCTCTGGTCGGCGGCACAGTCGGCATCGCCTATGCCAGAATGGACGGCATGCATCATGGCCGCGGCCAGATGATGATGCAGATGGCGGAACGCTATGACGCCAACAAGGACGGTAAAATTTCGCAAGAGGAAATCGACCAGAACCGCGCCGTTCGACATGCTGAATTCGATGGCGACAAGAATGCCACTTTGTCGCTTGAGGAATTCAAGGACCTGTGGCTGAAAGCCAACAATGAGCGCATGGTGCGCGAGTTCCAGGAGTTCGACGCCGATGGCAACGCGCAAGTCACGCTTGATGAATACAAGGGCCCGATGCTGTCGCACGTCGCCCAGATGGACCAGAATGGCGATGGTGTTCTCAGCAAGGATGATCACCAGGCCATGAAAGGCAAACACGGCATGAAAGACGGCAAGCGCCACAAGGGCATGATGGACGATGACGACAAGGATGACGACAACAAAGTCAACGCTGAGTAGCAGCGCTTGAGGGGCCGCGCCGTCCTTGTCCTCTCCCTGCTCGCACGGGAGGAGATTTGAAGGCGCGGCCCTGTCTTTTGCCCTTGGGACTTGATAGGCTTTGGGCATTCTGACCCAGCGCTTTTTTCGCAATCCACACCGCTTGATTCTGACCTATGCTTTGCTGGGGGTCTGGACGCTGGTGTGTCTGTTTCCGCTTTACTGGGTGGCGGTGACTTCGCTGAAGGCGGAAGCTGAGATCACGGGTGGGCCGTTTTACCTGCCGTTTCTGGATTTTGCGCCAACCCTTGAATCATGGGCCTATCTGCTGACAGACCCCAATGACAATCTGCTGGGGCGTTATTTCAATTCGCTGGTTGTGGCCCTGGCGGCGACGGCGCTGGCGCTGCTGCTGGGGGCGATGGCGGTTTACGGGGTGAGCCGGTTCACCAAAGGCGGGCAGGCGATTCTCACAGCAATGCTGGCCACGCGGGTGTTGCCGCCCATGGTGATGGCGCTGCCGCTCTACATGATGGCGTATTACACGGACACGCTTGATACGCGCTTTGCCCTGATCTTCACTTATGCGGCGATCAATCTTCCCGTTGTGGTGTGGCTGTTGCAGCCGGTGTTTGGGCCCCGCGCCACTGAGCAGGAAGAGGCGGCGCAGCTTGACGGGGCCTCGCGCCTGGCCATATTCTTTTCCATCTTTTTGCCGATGGTGGCGGGGAGCCTTGCCGCCGTGGGGCTTTTTGTTTTCATCCTGTGCTGGAATGAATATCTGTTCGCGGCCTGGCTGGCGGGCAACAATGCCATGACCTTGCCGCCATGGCTGGTGGGGCAGATGTCCATGAAGGAGGCGCAAGTGGGCGGAGAAGCCGAAGAATGGGCGCGCTTTTCAGCGGCAACCGTGATGATGATGGCGCCCTTGCTGATTGTGGCGGTTTTAACCCGCGCCAATTCCTGGCTTGGCAGGCTGGCGCTTTTCGGCAATCGCCACGGTTAGGGTCATGGCCAGCGCCAGTGTGGCCGCCAGCGAGCGGAAGCCTTCAAAATTGGCTTCCACCACTTCAAACCAATGCGTGGCATGTTTGGCCAGCGGCGAGAAGGCGCTGTCGGTGATGGCGATGACGGGCACGCCGCGGGAAGCCGCCGACTGCGTGAGGCCGAGGGTTTCCGGCGCATAGGGGGTGAAGCTCACCGCGATGACGGCATCGTGGCCGGTGGCGAAGTTCAACTGGTCCATCTCGGTGGCTCCCACCATAATGCTCCGTACACTGAGTTTTCCGAACGCGTAAGCCATGTAGGCGGTGACCGGGGCGGAGCGCTTGAAGCCGATCAGGTAAATGGTTTCGGCCCTGGCCAATGCCTCCACGGCGCGGTCCAGCGCGGCGGGGTCGAGGACTTCGCGCAAGTTGGCAATCGACTTTTCAGCCGCCGCGCTGAAGCCTAAGAAGACCGCGCTCGGCTTTGAGGCGTGCAGGCGCAGTTTTTCCATGCGCTCATCATAACTGGGCAGGCCGCCTCTCAAGCGCTGGCGGAACACCTCCTGCATTTCGGAGAAACCCTGATAACCCAAGCTTTGCGCAAAACGGATGAGCGTCGAGGGCTGCACCTCCGCCTGGGCGGCGATTGACGAAACCGTGCCAAAGGCGATTTCGTCGGTGTGCTCCAGGGCGAAGGCCGCAACTTGGCTGAGGCGCTTGGGGAACTTTTTTGCCCGCGCGGCGATGCGGGCCTTGAGAGCGGCAAAATCCTGGGGCGGCGGGTCCGGAGCGGTCATATGGAATGTATATTCCAAATTCCCGGAAATTCCAGAAAATATTCTATTCCTCCCAGCCCCGGCTGCGGCGCGAGGGACCGGAAACAGGGGGGCGGCGGCGGCCCGGATCGTTTGTTTCAGGTGTCAGGGCGCGCTTGAGGCGGCGAAGAATCACGGTTTTGGCCTTCTCGTCAGCGGCCTTGGCGATCTCCTGCTGAATGTCGAGGACGAGGCTGGCCAGCTCATTGTGCGAGTCGAGACGCGCCACGAGAATAGGATCGATGCGGGGCCTGGTTTCGGAGGCGAGAAGGGCGCAAGCGGGGGCGGAGAGATCATAGACATCATCAAGCTGGGGGCGGATGACGCAGTCTTTCGGCACAAGATGCGCCACATCCTGGGCCAGGGCAATCTGGCCTTCCTCTTCGCCGTGGGTGAGGAAGATTGTCTTGGCAATGGGCATGCGCTCGGAAATCCAGGCGACAAGCTCCGGGCCATCGGCATGGCCGGAATAATCCTCAATGCGGCGGATGGCGGCCTTCACCGTGATCTGCTCGCCCATGATGGTGACCATCCTGGCTCCCTCTTCGAGGATGCGGCCCAGAGAGCCCGCAGCCTGAAAGCCAGCGAGAAGCACGGTGGTGGCGGGGTGCCAGAGATGGTTTTTCAAATGATGGCGGATACGGCCGGCATCGCACATGCCGCTGGCCGCAACGATAATGCGAAAGCCGGTGAAACGGGCAAGGGCCCTGGAGTCTTCGACCGATTCTGTGGCCTTCACATATTGCGATGTGAAGGCGCGCGCCAGATCATCGCCGTGCTGCATCTCATTTGCGTGGCGCACGAAGATGGCGGTGGCCTTGCTGGCCAAGGGCGAGTCGATGAAGATTTGCGCTTTGGGGACCTTGCCCTGTTCCATGAGGAGCACGAGATCGGTGACCAGTTCCTGGGTGCGCTCAACGGCGAAGGAGGGAATGAGAAGTGCGCCCTTGCGCTGCGCCGCGGCATTGACCTCGGTTGCGAGAATATCGCGCCTGGCATCTTCGGCGCGTTCAAAACGGTCGCGCCCGCCATAGGTGGACTCGCAGATGACATAGTCGAAGCCCTTGGGCGCCTCGGGGTCGGGGTGCAGCATTTTGTTGTCGGGGCCCAGATCGCCGGAGAAGAGAATACGCAAAGGCGCCTGGCCTTGGCGCTCCACTTCGACTTCGATGGAGGCAGAGCCCAGCAAATGCCCGGCATTCCACCAACGGGCGCGAATGCCCTTGGCCGGCGTCATCCAGGTTTCGTAAGGGATGCTGGAAAAATATTCGAGCGCCTTCATGGCATCAGCAAGGGTGTAAATGGGTTCAACCAGCGCTATCCCGCGCTTGGCGTTGCGCTTGTTGAGATGCTCGACTTCTGATTCCTGGATGAAGCCTGAGTCCGGGAGCATGACGCCGCACAGCTCGACAGTTGGCGGGGTGCAATGAATTTTCCCCGCAAAGCCGTGTTTCACCAGTTTTGGAATAAGCCCGGTATGGTCGATATGCGCGTGGGTGAGCAGCATGGCGTGGAGGGTTTTGGGATCAAAAGGAAAATCGCGGTAATTGAGGCTGCGTTCGGTTTTCGATCCCTGGAACATGCCGCAATCAATCAGCACGCGGGCATCATCGGTTTCGAGCAGATAACAGGAGCCGGTGACAGTGCGCGATGCGCCGTGGAAGCGAAGACGGATGGACATCATGACTCCTTCGGGATTTCAAGGCCGCGCGCGACGAGCTTTTCCCATGCCTCTTGCGGCGTATCGGCAAAGCCGAAGAGCTCAAGATCAGCGGGGCTGATCATGCGGGCCTCAGCAAAATGGGTGAAGTTCACCGCTGTTTTCCAGAATTTGGAATCATAGAGGATGACGGGGAGCGCGTGATCAAGCTTGCCGGTCTGGCGGAGGGTGAGAATTTCGAAGAGTTCATCGAGCGTGCCAAAGCCGCCGGGAAACACCACAAGGGCCGCCGCGCGAATGGCGAAGTGCATCTTGCGCATGGCGAAATAGTGGAAGCGGAAGGTGAGATCGGGCGTTGAATAGCCGTTGGGCTCCTGCTCCAGGGGCAGTGTGATGTTGAAGCCGATTGAGGGAGCGCCCGCGTCATGGGCGCCGCGATTGGCCGCTTCCATGATCCCCGGGCCGCCGCCTGTGGCAATCACGTTCTGGCGCATGGCGCTGTGATCGAGCTTGGCCCCCCCTTTGGCAGAGCATATCCGCGCGAAGCCGCGCGCCGCCTCGTACCACTCATGCCCATCCTGCACCCGCGCTGACCCGAAAACCACGACGGTGGAGGCCACGCCCCAGGCCCGCAAGTGTTCCTCGGCCTTCTGGTATTCCAGTTGAAAGCGCAAGCCCCGCGTGGTGTCGCCCAGGAGAAAATCCTGGTCGAGCGCAGGCAGACGGTAAGCAGCGGCAGCCATTTGGGGTTTGTTGGATGGGGTCAAGGCAAGTCCTGAAAAGCGATGATGCTTTGGGGATAGGCCGATGGGCTGAGGCAATCAAGTCGTGGGGCAATCACACTCAAAAAAACTCTTTGTGTCCTTTGTGCCTTTGTGGTGAATCCGTTCCTGCCAACCTCGCGACAAAAGGAGAAAACCATGGCCGAGACCAAGAAGCCTTTTGCGGCGAAGTTCATCGCTGAGCCGGGGAAGCCCTTCAGGCTGGCGAAATGCGACCCCCGTGACGACAGCGCATTTTCCGACAAGGAAAAGGCCAAGGCGCAGGTTGTGGCGGATGCGGCGGCCATTGATGGCCTGCAGGACCGCCTGTTTGCGGAAGGCAAGCGGGCGCTGCTGGTGATTTTGCAGGGCATTGACTGCTCAGGCAAAGACGGCGCCGTGCGCGCTGTGTTCAATACTTGCGGGCCGATTGGCGTGATAGCGACACCCTTCAAAGTGCCAAGCGCTGAGGAAATGGCGCATGATTATCTGTGGCGCGTGCACAAGGCCTGCCCGGCCCGTGGGCTGATCGGCATTTTCAACCGCTCGCATTATGAAGATGTCCTGGTGGTGAAGGTGAAGAAATTCGCTTCTCCAGAGGCCATTGAGAAGCGCTACGAGGAAATCAACCAGTTTGAAAAAAACCTTGCCCAGAACGGCACCCGCATTCTCAAGTTCATGATGCACATTTCCAGGGAAGAACAGGCGGAACGCTTGCGCGACCGCATTGCTACGCCGGAGAAGCGCTGGAAATTCAACCCCGGCGACCTCGCTGACCGGGCTTTGTGGGATGATTACATGGCCGCCTATGAGACGGCGGTGAACCGCTGCTCAACGCCCCACGCACCCTGGCATGTGATTCCCGCCGATCGCAACTGGGTGCGCAATGCCGCCATCGCCCGCATCGTGCGCGAGACGCTGGAGGAGATGAACCCGCAATATCCGAGCCCCAAGGACTGGGACCCGAAGACTGTGAAAGTGGTATGAATCAACAGTAAAGCGCGATTGGTAAGTAATATCTTACAGTTACCTCGAACCTCCATTATACGCACTTTGTGCTGTTCACCGGGGTTGAGGCTGGACTCGCTGAACCGGCCCTCATCCGCCCTTTACTTCTTCGCAAGCGTGTCGATTTTTTCCTGCATGGCGGCGAGCTGGTCCTTGAGGATTTGCAGGTCGTCGCGCGGCGGGCTTGCGGGCTTTGGCGCAATGGTGGCGGCGAAGGGGTTGTACATGCGCATGGCGTCGTTGAACATGGCCATGTTGCGCTTGCCATGCTCCTCCATGGCCTTCAACGGATCAGCGCCCCATGATTCCAGAAGCTGGGCGCGAAATTTATCCTGCTCCTTGCCGAGATTATCCAGCGAGAATTCCAGAAAGCCCGGCACAAAGGCCTGCATGGAATCGCCGTAGTAGCGGATGAGCTGACGCAGAAAGTTGATGGGAAGAAGTGTGACACCCTTGTTTTCTTCCTCGAAAATGATCTGGGTGAGCACCGAGCGGGTGATATCCTCGCCGGTTTTGGCGTCAAAAACCAGAAAATCATTGCCGGCCTTGACCATCACCGCCAGATCCTCAAGGGTCACATAGGTGCTGGTGGCAGTATTATAGAGCCGCCGGTTGGCGTATTTCTTGATTATGGTGGCATTCGGCGGCGCGGATTTGGTGTCGCTCAACACGCTTCTCCCTGACAATCTTTTGCAGCGCAAAAATTGCGCCCCGCACTGCACAAATGCAAGGATTAAAATTTTGCTTGCCCGAAAGCCAATGATGTTGCATTGCAGCAGGAACCAAGGAGAGAACCATGGATCATTCGGTTGTTATTGTGTCAGCGGCGCGCACCCCGGTGGGGTCTTTCAACGGAACCCTGTCCAGCGTGGCGGCATCCTATCTTGGAACTGTGGCGCTGAAGGCCGCCATGGCGCGGGCCAAGCTTGAGGGAAATGAGATCGACGAGGTCATCCTCGGCCAGGTGCTGGCGGCGGGCCAGGGGCAAAACCCGGCGCGGCAGGCGGCAATCAATGCCGGCATCCCCAATGAGAGCCCGGCCTGGGGCATGAACCAGCTTTGTGGCTCCGGCCTTCGCGCTGTGGCTTTGGGAATGCAGCAGATCGCCAGCGGCGATGCGAAGATTGTCGCCGCAGGCGGTCAGGAATCGATGAGCAAGGCCCCGCATGTGGCGCATTTGCGCGACGGTGTGAAGATGGGCGACTGGCAGTTGGTCGATACCATGATCAAGGACGGCTTGTGGGATGCCATGAACGGCTATCACATGGGCACCACCGCCGAGAACGTGGCGCGGGCATGGCAGATTACCCGCGAGACCCAGGACGCCTTCGCGGTGGCCTCGCAGAACAAGGCCGAGAAGGCGCAAGGTTCGGGGCGTTTCAAGGATGAGATCGCACCCGTGACCATTGCCGGCCGCAAGGGCGATGTGGTGGTGTCTGATGATGAATATATCAAGAAGGGTGTGACGCTGGACAGCATCGCCAAATTGCGCCCGGCCTTCGCCAAGGATGGTTCGGTGACGGCTGCCAATGCCAGCGGTTTGAATGACGGTGCCGCCGTTGTCATCCTGATGAGCGCTGCCGAAGCTGAAAAGCGCGGGCTTGCACCTTTGGCGCGGATCGTTTCCTGGGCCAGTGTCGGTGTCGATCCTGCGATCATGGGGTCAGGACCGATCCCCGCATCGCGCGCTGCCCTTAAAAAAGCGGGCTGGAAAGCTGAAGACCTTGATCTGGTGGAGGCCAATGAGGCGTTTGCGGCGCAGGCTTGCGCTGTCAACAAGGACATGGGCTGGAACCCGGACATCGTCAATGTGAATGGCGGAGCCATTGCCATCGGCCATCCCATTGGTGCATCGGGTGCGCGGGTGCTCACCACGCTGCTGCATGAGATGGGCAAGCGCAATTCAAAGAAGGGTCTGGCGACCTTGTGTATTGGCGGAGGCATGGGTGTTGCAATGTGTGTGGAGAGATAAAATGGCAAGAGTTGCAGTTGTAACGGGTGGCAGTCGCGGCATTGGCGCTGCGGTGTGCAAAAGCTTGAAGGCGGCGGGCTACAAGGTAGCCGCGACCTATGCGGGCAATGACGCGGCGGCGGCCAAATTCAAGGCCGAGACCGGCATTGCGGTTTATAAGTGGGATGTCTCGAATTACGAGGCTTGTGTTGCAGGCCTCAAGCAGATCGAGGCTGATCTGGGACCCGTCGAAGTGCTGGTCAACAATGCCGGCATTACCCGCGACGCGATGTTCCACAAGATGACCCCCGCCCAGTGGAACGAGGTGATCAGCACCAATTTGACCTCGCTGTTCAACATGACCCAGCCCATCTGGAACGGCATGCGCGAACGGGGCTTTGGCCGCGTTGTTTGCATCTCCTCCATCAATGGCCAGAAGGGCCAGTTGGGCCAGGCCAATTACGCCGCAGCAAAAGCCGGCGACATCGGCTTTGTCAAATCACTGGCGCAAGAAGGTGCGGCCAAGGGCATCACCGTCAATGCGGTGTGCCCTGGCTATATCGGCACCGACATGGTGCTGGCCGTGCCTCAGGATGTGATTGAGAAGCGCATTCTGCCGCTCATTCCGGTTGGACGACTGGGAACGCCTGAAGAGATCGCCCGCTGTGTGCTTTTTCTGGTCAGCGATGAGGCAGGCTTTATCACCGGCTCGACATTGTCGGCCAATGGTGGACAATATATGATGTAGCCCATGCGCTGGATATTGGTCATCGGCTTTGTGTTGGCGGGAGTCACCGCCGCCCATGCCGATGCCATTGACGGCGCGTGGTGCTCGGCCAAGGGCCAGAATTTACAGATTGAAGGCCCGAACATCCGTACGCCGTCAGGCGCGCGAACCACCGGCCACTACACGCGCCACAGCTTTGCCTATGAGCCGCCCGCTGACGACCCCGAGGCCGGGCAACTCATCATCATGGAACAGCTCAGCGAAGAACAGATTCGCCTTGCCCGGGTGAAAGACGGCGTCACCAGCCCGGCTGAGGACTGGCGACGCTGCAATGTGACGAGTTGAACTCTCACGCCGCCTTGCGCTGGGCTTCGACAAGGCGTCCGCTGGCCGCGACCAGGCCTTCGGCACCGTCGAGACTACCGGGGGTGAGTTCGAGGCCGAGGAAGCGGGCGCGCTCGACGGGGCCGGGGAGATGCAAATCGCGCACCGGGGCGGTTGAGAAGCCGACCCGGCTGTAATAGGGCGCATCGCCCACCAGAATGACAGCGGCATGACCGAGACTGCGGGCTTGCGCCAGAGCGTGTTTCATCAAGGCAGCGCCAATGCCCTGGTTCTGGTGTTTGCAATCAACCGCCAACGGCCCCAGCAGCAGCGCTGGTCCAGCCGATCCCGCAACCACATCCCACATCCGCAATGTGCCAATGAGGCGGCCTTTGGCGTCCACAGCGGTAAAGGCGAGGCAGTCGGATGGCTCGCGGCCCTCACGCAAACGCTCTGAAGTTTTACGCTTGCGGGTTTTGCCGAATGCGCGGTTGAGCAGAGCTTCGCGGCCCGCGAAATCCGCAGGGGCTTCGTGTCTGATATTGGTCATTTAGATCACGTAAGATTGCAGCGGCGCAAAACCGTTGAAGGCGACCGACGCATAGGTCGTGGTGTAAGCGCCCGTGGCCTCGATCAGAACCTCATCGCCCACCGTGAGGGTCACGGGGAGATCATAAGGCTTCTTCTCGTAGAGCACGTCGGCGGAATCGCACGTCGGCCCAGCGATGATGCAGGGGCTTTTGGCGTCGCCGTCCCTCTCCGTGACAATCGGATAGCGGATGGCTTCGTCCATGGTTTCAGCCAGGCCGCCAAACTTGCCGATGTCGAGATAGACCCAGCGCTGATTGTCATTGGCGTGCTTCTTCGAAACCAGCACGACTTCCGCCTTGATGACACCCGCATTGCCCACCATGCCGCGGCCGGGCTCGATGATGGTTTCAGGAATGGCATTGCCGAAATGCTTGGTCAGCGCCTCGTGGATGGCATTGGCATATTGGCCGGTGCCGGGAACGGCTTTGAGATACTTGGTGGGAAAGCCGCCGCCCAAATTGACCATGGACAGCGTGATGCCGTGTGTGGCCATGGCGTCGAAAATGGCTTTGGCTTCGCCCAGCGCTTGGTCCCAGGCGGCAAGGCGGGTTTGCTGGGAGCCCACATGGAAGGAAATGCCGTAAGGCACGAGACCCAAAGCCTGGGCGCGCAAGAGCACGTCCACGGCCATGGCAGGCTCGCAGCCGAATTTGCGCGACAAGGGCCACTCAGCGCCGGCGCCGTCAGTGAGAATGCGGCAGAACACGCGGGCGCCTGGAGCAGCGCGCGCAACCTTCTCGACCTCTTCCACCGAATCAACCGCGAACATCGACACGCCAAGCGCATGGGCGCGGGCGATATCGCGCTCCTTCTTGATGGTGTTGCCAAACGAGACGCGGTCAGGCGTGGCGCCAGCGGCCAGCGCCATGTCGATCTCGACCACCGAGGCCGTATCGAAGCAGGAGCCTTTGGCGGCGAGAAGCTTGAGAATTTCAGGAGCCGGATTGGCCTTCACCGCGTAGAAAATACGGGTATCCGGCATGGCGCGGGCGAAGGCGTCATAATTGTCAGCAATGACCTCAAGATCAACCACGAGGCAGGGGCCTTCGGGGCGTCGGTCACGGAGGAAGTCGAGAATGCGGGCGGTCGCGGCCATTGGGTTTACTCCCGGAAATAGGTGTTGCCAGAGTAGAGTCAGGGCGGCTTTGCGGACCACGCGGTGGAGACGTGGGGGACGCGGTGGGCTTTCTGACTTTTTCGCCTTGGCTTGACCGGGAACCCCTGGTCGCACTGCGGGCAATGATAGTGGTGCCTCTCAGTAACCCCGGTCTTTGGAGGAGCCGGTTGATAACTAAAAAGCCCGCACCGTCGTTGCTTTGGGGAGAACCTTGCGGCACGTGCGACTTTGGGCAAAACGCATATGATGGATTCGTGAGTCACAATCAAGAAAAAAATTGGGTTGGTGCAAATTATTTTGTTAACGCGTGTTTAACCTTGTGCTGATCCTTGTTTTTTATCCGCTCCCCGCTCGCGGGGAAGGATGACACCGGTATTAATCCTTGTGCGGAGCAAAGGCCTGCCAGCCGGCGAGGATGCGTGTGGCGGTCGTCACCGCGCAGAGAACGGCGTAGATGCAGGCGATCGTGGCGAAGTGCTGTGACCACCAGCACATGGCGAGGAAGCACAGGACTGTTTCGGTGCCTTCCGTCAAGCCACCGAGATAGTAAATCGATTTGCTTGGATAGTCTGTGCTTTTCAGCCCGCGTTTTTCGGCGATGATGGCGTAGGCGAGGAAGCTGGAGCCGGTGCCGACGAAGGCGGCGAGCAGGACGGATGCGGCCACCGCATCAGCGGGATTGGCGATGGCGAAGGCCAGGGGCACGCTGGCGTAGAACAGGAAATCGAGGCTGATATCGAGGAAGGCTCCCCGGTCGGTGGCTTCAGTGAGGCGGGCGAGTGCGCCGTCCAGCCCGTCGAGAAGGCGGCTCAGCAGAATTGGAATGATCGCAAGCAGGGGGGCGCCAATGGCAATCAGCAGGGCCGCAGCCACGCCAAATGCAAAGGCGGCCAGCGTCACCTGATCAGCGTTGTAACCCTTCATGTAAAGCTGGCGGGCGGCGGCATCAATCAGGGGTTTTGAGACTTGCAGGGCGTAGCGATCAATCATGCGCGCACCACGCCATATGGGCCAATGGCAAGCACCCGGCCTGGTGCGTCGGCGCGGTCATGGGTGACCAAGAGGCAGGGGATCTGCCGGGCGAGGAGATGGCTGAACACATATGCCCGCATGCTCGCGCGCAGCTCCATGTCCAGCTTGTTGAAAGGCTCATCCAGCAGCATGGCATCAGGTTTTGCCATAAGCGCCCGCATCAGCGCCACCCGCTGGCGCTGGCCGCCAGAGAGCGTGTGGGGCGCGCGGGCTTCCAGACCCTCTATGCCTGCCTCTTGCAAGGCGAGGCGCATCATGGCTTGGCGATCATGACGGGGGCCGCGCTTCATGCCAAAGAGCAGGTTTTCGCCCACACTCATATGCGGAAAAAGATAGTCATCCTGAAACAGGCGACCGACTTTGCGGGCTTCAGGCGGCACAGCGTTCAATTGTCGGCCACCCAAGCTCACCCGCCCTTCACCGTGCAAAGGCGGCGTCAGATCGCCCGCGACATAGGCCAGGAGCGATGATTTGCCAGAGCCGCTTGGCCCCATCAGGGTGACGATCTCGCCTGCCTGAATGGTGAGCGAAAAGGGCTGAATGAGACAGACTCCCGGCATCGAGAGGGTGACGCGCTCAAGGGTCAGCTCCATCGCGGCCTGCCAAACCAATGGGCACCGAAAAATGCCAGCGCGGGCATGATTGTCAAGGCCAGCGCGTAAGCGGCGGTCAAGCTGCGCGAGCCGCCTGAGGCAAGGGTGACAGCCTCCATCGGCAGCGTGGAAAAGCGCCCCGCAGCCACCAGTTGGGCGGGTACGAATTGCGCCATGCTGACGGAAAAGCCTACCGCTGCCGCTGTCAGCAAAGGCGCTTTGAGGAGGGGCAGCTTCACCTTGAACCAGAACCGGACATGACCCGCATTCAGCCCATACGCCACGGCGCGGTATTTTGGATCAAAGGCGCGGTAGGGGCCGGTGAGCACAATCACCACATAAGCGAAGACGGCGGTGAGATGCGCCAGAGTCAGCCCAAAAAATGTGCCGGTCAGGCCTGCTTCCAGAAACAGCCGGTATTGACCGCCGCCAATCACCAGCGCGGGAATGCCAAGGGCCGCGACTGAGAGGCTGGTGAGCAGGGTGTCACGTTGCTGGCCTATGGTTTCAAACCACAGCACGCCCAAGCCAATCGCAGACGCTGTGGTGAGCAGGGCGAGGCCCGTGCTCAGCAACAAAGGCCCCTGCAATTGCCCCCAGCTTGGCAATGTGAGCGACCCGGGCAGCAGTTGCGGATAGGGCCATTGGCGCGCCCACGCCATGAGGATCAGGACGGCCAGGATCAACCCATAGAGCAGCGGCAGAATGGCGACGAGAACACGGCCGGGCCAAAGGGGGGCGGAGGTGCGCGATGGCCCCGACCACATGAAATGTCGGCTGCTTGAAATTACTGCAAGATATGCCAGACCGGCAATCCCTGCCACAATCAAGCTCAGCAGACTGGCGCCTGCGACCCCTCGCGCATTGAGGGCGGCATCGGCATTGTTGAGATCGGCCCAGATGATGAGGCTAAGAGTTGGCGGCTGGGTGGGGCCGATGACCAGCGCCATATCGACAACGGTCGCCCCATAAACCCAAATGATGATCAGGGGCCAGATGAGACGCGGTAGAATTTGTGGAAGCAGCACCCGCAACCACAGCGAGCCTGTGCCATGGCCGAGGCTGCGGGCGGCGCGGGTCTGGCCTGCCAGTGAAACCCTTACATCAGCGCGCGCCAGATAGCTCCAGATCATGGCGAGCAAAAACGGTGTTTCCTTGAGCGCCAGACAAGCGATCAGCGAGAGGCCCCAGGGGTCTTGCGTGCTCACCCATTGCGGCGGCGAGTCGCCGCCGACAAACACCCGCGCGATCAGGCCACTGGGCATGATGAGAAAGCCAAAGCCAATGCTGAAAGCCAGATGCGGGATCGCAAGCCCCGCCACCGAAAACGCTGCGGGCCGTGGATAGGCAAGTGTGATCAACAGTGCGAAGGCCAGCGAGAGAGCCAGTCCCGCAAGCCCGGTCCAGACCGAGAGCGCGGCTGCTTGCGGCACTTGCGGATGCTGCAGAAGCGCTTGCCACGCCGAAAGGTCAGCAGCGCTCCAGGCGAAGAGGATGACGCTGCCAGCAGCAGGCAGCGCCCAGAGGAGGGTTATTGCAGCAACAGTAACCAGTCGCAGTAAACCCTCACGCATGTTGTCTGCCTTCCCCCCTTGCGGGGGAAGGTGGCGCGAAGCGCCGGATGAGGGGGCGGGTCCGTGAGTTCTGCTGGCGATAGAACTCGCTGAGCCGCCCCCTCATCCGGCCCGCGCCCAAGGGCGCGATCCACCTTCCCCCGCAAGGGGGGAAGGGGAAGGAGGGAAATTGCCTTGCCCTGCTCATGTCCCGTAGCGTTCAAGCCAGGCGGCTTCGATGAGGGGCACCCAACTGCCATGGGGTTCGGGGATGCTGGGGGCACCGAGCGCCAGGCTGGAGCCTGCAAACAGCGCTGCATCAGGCGGCGACAGCCTGGAAAG
>JANOTU010000385.1:0-3032 GCA_031416515.1 Hyphomicrobiales bacterium | reverse complement strand
AGTCGTCCGTTCGCATTGGGGGATCGAAAACCGGCTGCACTGGCGCCTTGATGTGGTGATGAACGAGGATCAGAACAGAACCCGCCTCGGCAATGGCCCGCACAATCTCGCCGTTCTGCGCCACATGGCATTGAACGTCATGCAGAAAGACACCACCAAAGGGTCTCTGCGAGGCAAGATCAAGCGAGCCGGATGGGATGACGCTTATCTGACCAAGTTGTTGGCGTTATTTTGAAATGCGATTGCCCTGCCGATCCCGCCGCTTCTTCCGCCGTTATTCCCCCAATTGATTCACGGTACTGGCGGAGAATGACAACGGCCAATGTCTTTGCAATCCAGACACTCTTGTCCAAGATCCCCCTTCCGTCATCCCCCACAAGAGTTGAATCTCTTAACTTCTTAAGTTTTTGCACTACCCGCTCAATCGCCGCTATCTTCGCATTGATCTTGTCATCGGGCGAGCGCTCCGACTTGTCGATCTCGTCAAACTTTTCCCGTATCTTTGTCGCAGTCGCCGGATCGGTCTTGTCGATCATGCGGATCAGCACCTCCACATCTGTGACTGGCGTGATCGCCTGCGCCATTGCCACTGGAATAAAAACTGTTGTTGAAACCACGGCCAGCCCGGTTGACCCTAACACCGCCGCAACAATCGCACCCGCCAAACGCCCCATGATCGCCTCCCCGTTAGAATTAGACACACGATGGAGCTACCATGGAATTGCCCCCCTGCAAGCGCTATGCCGTATGCACTTCAGCGTCAAAGAAATTTGGCGCGTTCGGGAAGTTGTGGAAACTCAAAATCCCTATACCGCTCCCTCAATGTGAGCTTCGATATTTTCCCCGTCGCCGTGTGTGGAATTTCTTCCACGAAGACGACGTCATCGGGCAGCCACCATTTGGCGATCCTTCCGGTCATGTGCGCAAGGACCTCCTCGCGCGTGACCTCCGCTCCCGGCTTTCGCACGACGACCAGCAATGGGCGTTCGTCCCATTTAGGGTGGGGGAGGCCGATTGCCGCGGCTTCGAGAACGCCCGCGCAGCCCATGGCGATGTTTTCGAGTTCGATGGAGGATATCCATTCGCCACCCGATTTGATCACGTCCTTGGAACGATCGGTGATGCGCATGAAGCCGTATTCGTCGATGGTGGCAACATCGCCGGTGTCAAACCAGCCGCCCTCGTCGAAGGCCCCTGCCCCTTCGCCCTTGAAATAAGCGCGCGCCACGGCAGGGCCTTTGACTTTGAGGCGACCGAAGACTTTGCCGTTGTGCGCGAGGATGCGGTTTTCGTCATCGGTGATTTTCATGTCCACCATGAAGGCGGGGCGGCCCTGTTTCAGTTTGAGCTGCCACCAGTCACTGGACTTGAGATTTTCTGTGCGCGCAGTTGGATTGGCGAGAGTGCCGATGGGGCTCATCTCGGTCATGCCCCAGGCGTGGATGACATCGGTATCGTAGTTTTCCACAAAGGCGCGCATGATGGCTTCGGGGCAGGCGGAGCCGCCGATCACCACGCGCGTCAGGGCGGGCAATGTCAGTGACGGATTCTGTTCGAGATATTGCAGCAGCATCAGCCATATGGTGGGTACGGCCGCGGTGCAGCTGACCTTCTCTGTATCAAGCAGTTCATAGATTGACGCGCCATCAAGCCTTGGACCCGGCAGCACCATCTTGGTACCGGCAATGGGCGAAGAGAAAGCCAGCGACCAGGCATTGGCGTGGAACATTGGAACCACCGGCATGATGGTGTCGCGGCTTGAGAGCGCGAGTGAATCCGTGAGGCAGCACATGAGGCCATGCAGCATGTTGGAGCGGTGCGAATAAAGCACACCTTTGGGACTGCCGGTGGTGCCCGACGTATAGCACAGGCCGCAGGCGGTGTTCTCGTCAAGTGCTGGCCACTGGAATGCCGCGTCGCCTTGGGCGATCAGTTCTTCATAGCAGATGGGATTTCGCAAATTGGCGGCCTGATCCATATGCGCGGCATCAGTCATCACGATGAAGCCTTTGACGCCCGGCAGCTTGTCCTGGATCTTTTCAAACAGGGGCACAAAACTGAGATCGGTGAAAATCCATTGGTCTTCGGCGTGGTTGATGATGTAGCTGAGTTGGTCATGAAACAGGCGTGGATTGAGCGTGTGCACGATGGCCCCCTGCCCCATGACACCATACCAGATTTCCATATGCCGCCAGGTGTTCCACGCCATGGTGGCGATGATGTCGCCGGGTTTGATCCCCAAGCGCTTTTGTGTGGCGCTCGCCAAAGCGCGGGCGCGGCTGTCGAGCGTTGCATAAGTGGTGCGGTGAATGGGGCCTTCGACGCTGCGCGAGACAATCTCCGTTGTCCCATGCCAGCGCGCGGCGTGGTCGAGGGCGTGGGTTACCAGCAGCGGGAATTCCTGCATCAGGCCGAGCATGCTTCCTCCGGGTTCAGGGATGGCGCGGGTCGATGGGTGTAATAGCGCCAAAACCGAGGATGGTTTCAAGTGCTTTCGCAGCCGCCAACAATTTTGCCTCGCCGCGCGGCGGAGCCACAAGCTGAAGACCGACGGGAAGTTTCTCTTTTGTGAAGCCCGCCGGAATGGAAACAGCCGCGCTGCACGTCAAGGTAACGGCGGAGACGATGGTGAGCCAATCGACATAGGTTTCAAACTTGTGGCCATCGCATTCCGTGACATAGCGCTGCTCGATGGGATAGGGTGCCACGATGGTCGTAGGACACAGCAGGAGATCATAGGTTTCGTAAAACGCCTGCATGCGCTTGAACAGCGCCGCGCGCTGGGTTTGCGCTCTCGCAATGTCAGCGCCGGTGAGCGCCAGGCCCTTTTCGATGTTCCAAATCACTTCCGGCTTCAGCTTGTCGCGGTGCTGCTCCAGCAGCAGCTTCATGTTGGCGTAAGCGAGGGCGCGCAGGGTCTGGACGCACTCACGTGTTTCGGAAAGATCGGGATGGGCTTCCTCAACAATGACGCCCGCCTCCTCAAAGCGCCGCGCCGCCTTCATGACGATGTCGGCCACTTCCACGTCAAC
>JANOTU010000384.1:0-6054 GCA_031416515.1 Hyphomicrobiales bacterium | reverse complement strand
GCCGCCGGCATGGTGATGATCAATCTGGCGACAGCGGGCGTTGATTACCACGTCCCCTTCGGCGGACGAAAAGGCTCAAGTTACGGCGCGAGGGAACAAGGGAGGTTTGCGGCGGATTTTTATACCTCTGTCAAGACGGCTTACACATTGGCATGAACGTCCTCTCCCGCCCCTTGCGGGTTAAGGGAGTCACACATCTTGCGCGGGCGTGATTTGCCTTCTTCTCTTCTCCCTTGGGAGAAGAAGGGGCCCGTCGCCCTTCTTTGCGACGGGAAGATGAGGGGATACCGCAGCCAAATTATTGATACCGGTGTTCCCTCACCCTCCCATTGCAAGGGCAATGGGCCCCTCCCTCTCCCAAATGAGAGGGAAAACAGGAAACCTGCCAGCTTGCAAGGTGGTTGTATGGATCAATGCGGCTTGGGTTGCTCGCTGGCGGTTTTTTTCTTGCGTTTCTTGGGGGCGGCGGCGCGGGGGGAGGGGGACTCAGTCTCCAGCGCTTCAAGTTGCTGGCGGGAGGGTTTTTCCGGCGCAATTTCCTTGGCCAGAAGCTCATTGGCCAGATTCATCAGGCTTTGCTCGCGCTCCGGCCTTGCCGGTTCCGGCGTTTCCGCCCGGGGCCGGGATTTGACAATGCTGGCAGCGCTGAGCTTGTGCAGGGTGGGGGCCTGATCGCGGTCCTTGGCGGCTTTTTCCCACAGCCAGGTGATGGCGGTGCGCTCGCCAGTGGTATCATAGGGCATGCCGGTGAGCGCATCGCCAACTTGTCTTGCGGTCATCGGGCGGCAGATGAAAGAGCCCTGCCCCATGTCGCAGTTCATTTCGCCAAGCCGGTCAACCTGCGCCTGGGTTTCAACACCCTCGGCGACGATTTTGAGATTGAGCGCATGGGCGAGCGCCACAATGCCCTCCAGAATTGTCTGGGCCTTGCCGCCCTGGGCATCGGCGGCCACAAAGCTGCGGTCAACTTTCAAGGTGTCAAACGGCATTTTGCGAAGGCTCGAGAGCGAGGAATAGCCGGTGCCGAAATCATCGCAAGCCAGGCCAATCCCCAAATCCCGCAAGCGCTGGAGAATCTGCGCTGAAAGTTCGGGATTCTGCATGATGACCGATTCTGTCACCTCGATCTTGAAGCTGTCCTTGACCAGGCCTTCACGCTCCACCACGCGGTCGATCTCCTCAACCAGATCAGTGCCAATCAGCTGGGCTGACGCGATATTGACAGAAATGAAGAAGGGCTGCCCCAGCCGGAAAGAGCGCTGCCAGATGCCAAGCTGGCGGCCCGCCTCGTTGAAAACCTTGCGGCCGATGTCCTTGATCATGCCGGTCTGCTCGGCAAGGCCGATGAAGCTGTCAGGCACCAGCAGTCCCAGCTTGGGGTGACGCCAGCGCACCAGCGCCTCAAACCCTGCGAGATTCATGTCGGCCAAATGGGCGATGGGCTGATAGTGAACTTCAATCTCATCGCGCTCAATGGCGCGGCGCAATTCTGCTTCGAGAATGACCAACTCCGCATGATCATCGCGCATCGCGGGCTGGAACACTTCAATCATGTCATTGCCGCGCCGCTTGGCTTCATAGAGCGCCAGCAGCGCATCTTTGAGCAATTGCCCGCCTGAAATTCCGGTCTCGCGCAGATGCGCCACACCGATGCTGACAGTCAGATAAATATCCTGGCCATCAACGCTGATTGACTGCGTCAGGGCGCGGCGCAGCTCGGCGCTGAAGCCGACGATATCGCGCTCACCCGCCTTGCTGGAAAACAGCACCGCGAACTGGCCGCCGGGCAGGCGCGCCACGCTGTCGCCCGGCCCGGCGGCGGCAACCAGACGCCTGGCGGTCACGCCCAGGAAATTGTCGCCCGCAACATGCCCGCTTACGTCATTGAGGGCGCGGAAACGGTCGATCTCGATCACCAGCACATAGATGTTGACGTTATCGGCCCGCTCAGAGCTGTTCATGGCGCGCGCCAGGCGGTCCACAAACAAGGCGCGGTTGGGCAGGCCGGTCACAAAATCATGCACCGAGCCATCGAGCATCCGCTCGAGACTCTGCTTGGTGGCGGTGATGTCGGTCAGTGTGCCGGCATAGGTGGTGACGCCGTCATCGTCGCCCGCGACCAGGCTGGCGCGCAACTGAAACCACTGATAGGACTCTTCAGCGTCAGCCAAGCGGAATTCGCATTCCAGGGCATCGCAGCCCTCCTCTTCCACCGATTTGAGAGCCACAAGATAGGCGCTGCGATCGGAAGGGTGGATGGATTCAAGAAACACCATACCGTCCACGTCAACCATCTCGTCCGGCTCAAATCCGAGTTCCAGCCAGATATCTTCACCGACATGGAGTTCGGCGGTTTCCGATTGCCAGATCCAGACAAAGGTGCGCGCCCCCGCCAGCGCCTGCACACGGCGGATTGCGTCTTCCGAATCCTGCGGCGAGATGACCCCATCGCTGAAGCTGAGTTGCGCCAGTGCTGCGCCCATGACAACAATGCTGGCGCATAGGCCTGCCAGAAATATCGGCGAGAGCTGGAAGCGCTCCGGATTGGCGAACATCGCCGCAATGCCGATCAAGACCCAGATCACCATCGGCGCCCAGGTCACCAGGGCCGGTCCCGCGCCGATGAGCCCCCGCTGCCACAAGACCAAGATGAGGCCCAATCCAAAGGCGGCGACAGCGCCAAAGGCGATGCGGGCCAGGCCACTGGCGACAAGGGGTTCCACAAGTCCGTAAACGGGAATGGCGAAGGCGAGCCCCCCGGCCAGCAAAAGCATGTCGCTCAGCACCGGGATGTGCCGGCGCAGGTCTGCCACCGATTCCAGATAGAGAATGAGAAACGCTGTCATCAACCCTTCAGCAAAGGCGCGGGCCACCGCCACAGTGAAAAACCGGCTATCCAAGCCTGCCACCCAGGCTGAAAGATGGCCGGTCTCAAGCAGCAAGAACACAGTGCTGGCCAATGCCAGTCCGCCACCGCAGAGTATGACCTGCCGCCTGCGAAAACCGTATAATGCGAAAATCCCGATGGTGAAAATTCCGGCGATCCCCAGAAGCGCGCCATAGAACAGGGACAGCCGGTCGCCGTGGAGGTCAAATCCGGCGCGCTGCCACATGGCGGCGGCTGGCAGGTTCGGGGTTGAAATCTCGAACGCCATGGTGGTCGTGGCGCCCGGCGCCAGGTTCAAGACGAAAGCCGTGGCCCCGGTGGCTGGCAGCGCTTGCGGCGCAACACCGCCTGACATGGCCACGCTGGCGATGTGCCTGGCCGCGGACTTTGGCCATAAAAGGCCAGAGCCCGCGAAGCCCTGATCCGGAAATTCAATCACCACCTCGCGGGCGCCGGCGGCGGAATTGCTGAAGTTCACCACCAGCCAGCGAAACTGCGGGCCTGCTCCCTTGGCCGAGAGCATGAGGTTGGGTTTGGCGCCGCCTTGGACTTCAACGGCAATGTCGCGCTTGTCGGTCTCGACCAGTTCAAAATAAGGCCTGAGATCAATACGGGGCGCGGTGACGCCTGCGTCGGCGAAATCAGCCGCCTGCGCCGGGCTGAACAACACATATGCCAACAGGGCCAGACTGATTGCAAAACGCAACACCGTCACCACGCCCCCTGCCTGCTGGAACACAACTTCATGTCAAATAGGTAGCGCTGCATGGGTCCCTATTGCAAGAATTGATGGCGAGGACAGCCGGAACAATAAACGAATTGAATTGAGAACGCCTCACTTACCTCACCCTGAGGTCTAAGGGAGTCACACATTTTTTGCGGGCTTGACTTGCCTTCTTTTCTTCTCCCTTGGGAGAAGAAGGGGCCCGTCGCTCTTCCTTGCGACGGGAAGATGAGGGGATGCCGCGCCCGATGAACTGGCTCCGGTGTTCCCTCACCCTCCCATGTGCCACGGGCAATGGGCCCCTCCCTCTCCCAAATGAGAGGGAATAAAGGAAACACGCCAGTTTGTATGGTTGTTGCAAAGATGTGTGCATACATTAGCCCTGAGGTGCGGGTAAAAGGGGCAAAACCCCGGGAAAGAAAGACCAAGAAGATTTACCACAAAGGCACAAAGGCCACAAAGAAGTCAGACGGAAACAAGGGGCCCTTGCTCCACCGGCGCGGGCCATGAGTGCTTTGTGGGTCTTTGTGTCCTTTGTGCCTTTGTGGTGAATTCTTCCTTTTCTCATTTTCTTTTCCTGCTTTTCCTTAACTCTGCTCCGTAGCGCAGGCAAAGAGCGCATGGTCCTGCCAGGCGCCATTGATCTTCAGATAGCCGCGCGCCACGCCTTCTTGCATGAAACCGCAGCGCAATAAAAGCGCAATTGAGGCCGCATTGTGCGGCAGGCAGGCTGCCTCGATCCGGTGCAACTGCATGTGCCCAAGGCCAAATTCCTGAACCAGCCGAACTGCCGCCGTCATGTAGCCGCGCTTCGCGTAAGGCTGGCCAATCCAATAGCCCAGACTTGCCATTTGCGCGACGCCGCGCCGCACATTGGATAATGTAACGGCCCCCAGCAAGGTTTTGCCATCGGCTGAAAAGATGAAAAAGGGCAAAGCCTGATCCTCGTCAATATCGCGCCAATAGCGTTTGAGGCGCAGCCGAAACGCTGACCTGTCGAGATCATTGGCGGGCCATTGCGGCTCCCAGGGGGTGAGAAAATCCCGGCTGGCAAGGCGCAAGTCCAACCAAGCCGCGTAATCAGCCATGTCGGGCACGCGCAGGAGCACCCTGCTGTTTTTGAGAACCGGATGTGGTTCGGGCGAAAACCGGGAGCGTAAAAACGCCATTGTGCCTCACGCAAATGAGTGGACGATGGTTTCATAAGAGGACATGCCGGAGAGCGCCCCCACGGCGCTGAAGGCGGGTTTCTTGGCTTTGAGAAGGTTGGTGGCAAGGTCGCGCACCTGTTCGGCCGTCACCGCCTCGATCTTGGCCACCAGCGTGGACAGCGCCGGCACCCGGCCAAAGGCCAGAAACTGGCGGGCGATCTGGTCGGCGCGCGAGGAAGCGCTTTCGAGGTTCATGACCAGACTGGCTTTCAGTTGCGCCTTGGCGCGGGAAATCTCGGCGTCGGTCACGGAATTCACCACCGACAGCATGACTTCGGATGTCACCTCCAGAAGCGCGTGGGAATGTTCAGGCGAGCTTGCGGCATAAACCCCAAACTGGCCGGAATCCTCGTAAGCCGAGCCAAAGGAGAACACGCTGTAACACAGCCCGCGCTTTTCACGCACCTCCTGAAACAGCCTGGATGACATGCCGCCGCCCAAGATGCTGGACAGCACCTGCAAGGTGTAAATCTCCGGGTCCTTGTAGCCGGGTGCGGCAAAGGTGAGCACCACATGGGCCTGATCGAGGGGCTTTTCTGCGGTGCGCGAGATGGGCTGGAAGGTGGGGGGGTCGCGCTGCGGTTCCTGGCCGGTGGCGATGGCCCCCAGCAGACGCTGCGCCTCTTCGGCGAGTTCACGGTGATCAATATTGCCAGCCGCGGCCACCACAATGCGTGAACCATGATAGCTGCGGTCGCGCCAGGCGATGATTTGCGCGCGGGTCACAGCGCCAATCAGCTTGGCGGTGCCAAGAATCGAGCGGCCCAGCGGATGGCCGCCAAAGCTCGCCTCCTGCGCCAGCTCAAAAACCAGATCATCCGGCTGGTCATTGGCGGCGGCGATTTCCTGCAGGATGACATCGCGCTCGCGTTCCAGCTCATCGGCATCAAGCACCGACTCGGTGAGGATATCGGCGAGGATATCCAGCGCCAGCGCCCAGTCATTTTTCAGCACACGGGCGTAATAGGTCGTCGTCTCCATGCCGGTTGCCGCGTTGATTTCACCGCCCGCTGATTCAATCTCCTCGGCGATGCCTTGCGCGCTGCGGCGCTTGGTGCCCTTGAAGGCCATGTGTTCAAGAAAATGCGCGATGCCGTTTTCTTCCGCCCTCTCATCGCGCGCCCCCGCCTTCACCCAGATGCCCAGCGCCACCGTCTCCAGATGCGGCATTTGGTGGGTTACCACATTGATGCCGTTGGTGAGACGGGTGATTTCAACGCTCATTCAGAATA
>JANOTU010000383.1:0-2390 GCA_031416515.1 Hyphomicrobiales bacterium | reverse complement strand
ACGCCTGCAACTGGCATTGGCACCACAGATGTGAAGCTCTGGTGCCTCCGACCGTGGAATACCATGTCTGGGCAAGGCTTGGATCAATTTTCAACAATATTCGCAATAAGAGCGAAAAGTTTAATAGGCTGCCCAATCAGGAACCACCTAAAATAGCCATGTATGGGCATTGACGATGCAATGCACATACATTAAAATGGAGGTCGGCTTATCGCCACTTTGTCAATTTCTGAAAGAGGTACACGCCATGTCAAAAGACGTTCAGATGACGTTCCGGGTTGAGCCGGATTTGCGCGCCGAATTTTCCGACGCCGCTTTGCTGGCTGACCGCCCCGCCGCGCAGGTGCTGCGCGAATTCATGCGGGCCTATGTCAACGATGCCCGCGAGCGCGGCGCTAACCCGGCCGACGATGCTATTTCGCCGGGTGAACGTCGCCGCCGAGAGGATGCGGCCAGCTTTGCCCTTGCTTCGGTCGGTCTTGAGGGCTTCAAGCCGTCCAAGGCGGCATTGGCGCAAACGCGCCGACACATCAACGGCGAAATCCAGCTCTCCGAACTTGTCCAGGTGAAGCCCGATGCAGAGCCGGCCCGCAATCGGTAAGCCATTGATGGCCGAGCAGCGCGGCCAGCTCGAAGCGGATTACACCTATCAGCGTCTTTATGAGCTTGATCTGGAGCCAGTGCGCGGCAACTTTGACGCCGCGCATTTGAAGGAAGTCAACCGCCGAATCTTTCAAGACTTGCCGGGCGCAGGCTTTGCCGACGTGACGCAGGGCGAGTTTCGCAAGCCGGTTACTGATGGAGTGGACTGGATGAAGCAGCGCGGCCTATCCACCGTTGACGGCGCTTTCCATGTTGCCTATTCGCGCATGGATGACGCCGCCACGGCTCGACTGGACAAGGCGCTTGAAGGTGCCAAGCCCGACGAGCTGCGCGGCTTGAAGACGGTCGAATTTACCGCCCGCCTCGCAAAGATTTATGCCTGTGTGGTCCCGGAGACTTATGGTGTAACATTAACTGCCATCAAGGAGGCCGATCTCAGGCGCATCCAGGCTCCAGCCACAAGAAGCAATTCCGAGGTAAGGCGACACCCAACAATAATTGAATCGATTGCGCGACATGTTGCCGTCTTGCTGCCTGGGAGCACGCCCGCGCTCCCAGGAAAACGCTTGGCTGTCTGGCCTCCGGCAGACGGAAACGCAGCACTTATTGTTGGGTGTCGCCTAAAGTCCCAGCAACAACTCGCGCATGATCACTCCACTTTTCCACAGGGCTCAAATTCATATTGGTGCGGGAAGGCGGTTGGGAAACCACGGCAAAATTGGTTTGCCAATTGAAGGATTACCCCCGGCGGCGACAGCCTGACCGGGGGGATTCCTTATTCAAGCGCTCTGGCGGAACTCTTCCATGTGGCCGTGCATTGGTGGGGCACCTTCTCTCAGCACATAACCGCGGCCCCAGACGGTTTCGATGAAATTCTGGCCACCTGCCGCACTCGCCAGCTTCTTGCGCAGCTTGCAGATGAAGACGTCGATGATTTTCAGTTCCGGCTCATCCATGCCGCCATAGAGATGGTTGAGGAACATTTCCTTGGTGAGTGTCGTGCCCTTGCGAAGCGAAAGCAGCTCCAGCATCTGATATTCCTTGCCGGTGAGATGGACGCGGGCGCCGCCCACTTCCACCGTCTTGGTATCGAGATTGACCTGCAGATCGCCGGTGAGGATGACCGATTGGGCGTGGCCCTTGGAGCGGCGCACCACGGCGTGAATGCGGGCGACGAGTTCATCCTTGTGGAAAGGCTTGGTCATGTAGTCATCCGCGCCAAAGCCCAGGCCGCGCACCTTGTCCTCAATGCCGGCAAGGCCGGAGAGGATGAAAATAGGGGTGTTGACGCGCGCCACCCTCAAGGTCTTGAGGACTTCGTAGCCGGACATGTCGGGCAAATTGAGATCGAGCAAGATGATGTCGTAATCATAGAGCTTGCCGAGGTCCACGCCCTCTTCGCCCAAGTCTGTGGTGTAGACGTTGAAGCCGTCCGATTTCAGCATGAGCTCAATGCTTTGGGCGGTTGCGGTGTCGTCTTCGATCAGTAATACCCTCATGCCCAGAATCCTTCTTGTGCCAGACCCGTCCCGGGGTCCCCTGTTGTCCCGCAGCCCACCTGGCAACGGTATATTAACGCTGAATGTTAAGATAAGCCGGGAAAGGTTAACAAAACCTCTCTGGCCGATGATTTTCCGCAACAAACACCTGGGAAAACGCGCACCACTCACCAATTTACCTGGCCTTAAGCCGACCCGTTCATCATCACTCTTGATAACGTGTCGAATCCTCTTGTTAGGTGATTCGGGAATAAGTGAAAAGGGGCTGATTTCAGGCCCGGTGAGTAT
>JANOTU010000382.1:0-1891 GCA_031416515.1 Hyphomicrobiales bacterium | reverse complement strand
AGGCGATCTTGCCGATGCCGCGCGTCTTCTTGCGCCCTTGGCTGGACTGTCTTTGGTGGACGGCAAAGGCAGCCTCACCGCAGAATTTTCTGCTCATGGCCAGACCCAGCAGGAAATGATTGCAACCCTGCAAGGCGAAGCTGAAATAAACTTGACCGCTGGTGCCGTGAACGCGCCCGCCATCAAGACAATCCTGCCGCCCGGCACCGCCTTCACAGCGCTGAACGCCAGCCTTGCCGCTGCCGATGGCATCATTGCGGTGAAGTCGCTGAGTCTGAATGGCCCTTCGTCTGCAATAACGGCAACCGGCGAAATCGATCTCCTGCGCCTGGCGCTTGAACTTCGTGTCAGCACCGCGACAACCGGTGCCCATATCGTCAAAGGCCCATGGACAGAGCCCAAAATCAATTCCGATGTGGCCTCGCCCTACCCATCCGGAACCGGCAATTGAAACTTGGCCGCAGCGGAGGCATCATGGCATCATGATCCGCATCCAGCAAAACCCCTTTGACACCGGCGCCGAACTGGCCCGCCTCAAGGCCGGCAACACCAATATTGGCGGCAGCGTGGTCTTTGTGGGCTCGGTGCGCGATCTCTCGGATGGCAAAACGGTGAGCGCCATGACGCTGGAGCATTACCCCGGCATGACCGAGAAGGCGCTGGAGGAGATTGATGCCGAGGCCCACAAGCGCTGGCCGCTGGACGCCAGCCTCATCGTCCATCGCCATGGCCGCCTTGAACCCGGCGACGACATCGTTCTGGTGATCACCGCCTCCGCCCACCGCGAAGCCGCCTTTGAGGCTTGTCATTTCCTCATCGATTGGCTCAAAACCAAGGCCCCCTTCTGGAAGCTCGAAGAAAATCAGGCGGGCGCGAACTGGGTCGCTGCCAAAGACAGCGATGACGCCGCCGCAGCCCGCTGGAAAAAATGAACCGCAACCGCCGCCGCTCGCCGCAGCAACTCTTCCCCAAAACACTGCGCGATGTGCTGATCGTCATCGTTCTGGCGATCGCTGCACTCTTCGGCTGGCGCGAAACCATCACAGTGTCACCGAAATCCGGAAGCTACACCGCCATCGACGGTGATTCGCTGCGAAAGGGCGGCCAGGACATTCGCCTGCACGGCATTGATGCGCCCGAACTGCAGCAATCCTGTTCGGGCAAGATGGGCCCGGACTACCCTTGCGGCGAGGACACCAAGCGCGCCCTCGCTGGCCTCATTCGCGGAAAGTCCCTCACCTGCAAGACCCGCGACACCGACCGCTACGCCCGCCTCGTCGCCACCTGCCACGCAGGCGCCATCAACATCAACGCCGAAATGGTCCGCCTCGGCTGGGCCACCGCCTACACCCGCCACAGCGGCGCCTACCGCGACGAAGAAGTCATGGCCCAAAACGCCAAGCGGGGAATTTGGCAAGGCCAGTTCGAAACACCAGAAAAATGGCGCAACCGAAATAGAACCACGCAAGGGGCGATCATTGGCGCTGCAAATAGCGACGACGACTGATGTCCAGAAAAGGGCGATGGCGCAGCCAGAGAAGCGGCCATGTCCGACACCAGATTCCACTTCTGGTCGCGCGCAGTGTCGAGGATGAATGTGATCGGGATCTTCAAGCCCAGCGCCGCAGCCGGCGCAGCAGTTCACACAATTTGGGGGATGGTGCGATGAACGATGTCAAACAGCGGGGCGCTTCAAGCATGGCTTCGCCGCTTGCGGCGCCGGTTATGCCGGCGGCCTGGGGAGAGAAAAGGTGAAGGGTTGCGTGGGCGCTGGACCTTTGCCTTTTATGCCGGTCGGTTGGTCCGGCGGGTAGAGAGTTTGGCGCTGGAAAAGCGCCCACGCACGGCCTCTTTTCGTGGTTCCGGGGTAACGGGCGGGGCTGGGATGACC
>JANOTU010000381.1:0-2692 GCA_031416515.1 Hyphomicrobiales bacterium | reverse complement strand
CTGGTGGTCCATCCCGGCGCGGGCAATGAGACGGGAACGCTAGTCAACGCGCTGATTGCCCATTGCGGCGACAGCCTCTCCGGCATTGGCGGCTTCAAGCGCCCCGGCATTGTGCATAGGCTCGACAAGGATACCAGCGGGCTTCTGGTGGTGGCCAAGAATGACATGGCCCACAAGGGCCTCTCCGAGCAATTCGCCGCCCATGGCCGCGATGGCCGTCTGGAGCGGGCCTATCTGGCCGTGGTCTGGGGCACACCGGAGCGGGCGCGGGGGGTGATCACCGCCAGCCTTGGCCGCAGCACCACCAACCGCCAGAAAATGACTGTTTCGGATTCCGTCAAAGCCCGCGACGCCGTCACCCATTACGAAGTGCTGGAGCGCTACCAGCTGGCCAGCCTGATCCGCTGCGTGCTGGAAACCGGGCGCACTCACCAGATCCGCGTGCATATGGCGCATATCGGCCATCCGCTTTTGGGGGATCAAAGCTATGGCGCAGGTTTCAAGACCGCCATCCACAAACTTCCCCAAGCCGCCATTGATGCCCTTGATTTGTTGAAGCGACAAGCCCTTCACGCCACCGTTCTGGGCTTTGAACACCCCCGCACCGGCAAGGCCTTGCATTTTGAAAGTCCCGCCCCATTTGATCTGGCGCAACTTATTGCGGGCTTGAGGCGTTAACAGCAATCAATCCAGTGTCTCATTTCCAGCGCAATCGTCAGTTAGAAAAAGCGTTCAGCAGGGAAAGTCTACTAAGATGGCCAAATCAGCATCACTACCAGCGCTTGCCTCGGGCGAGGGCGGGCTTAATCGCTACCTTCAGGATATCCGGCAGTTTCCGATGCTGCAGCCGGAAGAGGAATTCATGCTGGCCAAGCGCTGGAAAGAACATGGCGACACCGCCGCCGCCCACAGAATGATCACCAGCCATTTGCGCCTCGTGGCCAAGATCGCCATGGGTTACCGGGGCTACGGCCTGCCCGTCGGCGAAGTCATTTCCGAGGGCAATGTCGGCCTGATGCAGGCAGTGAAGAAATTCGAGCCCGACAAGGGATTCAGGCTTGCGACCTATGCCATGTGGTGGATCAAGGCGTCCATTCAGGAATTTGTGCTGCGCTCCTGGTCGCTGGTGAAAATCGGCACCACTGCCAACCAGAAGAAGCTGTTCTTCAACCTGCGCAAGATCAAGGGGCAAATCCAGGCTTTGGAAGAAGGCGATCTCAAGCCCGGTCAGGTGGCCTACATCGCCAAGCGCCTGGGCGTCACCGAAACCGATGTCATCTCGATGAACCGCCGCCTCTCCGGCGATGCCTCGCTCAATAGCCAAATCCGCTCAGACGGAGAAGGTGACGGCGAATGGCAGGACTGGCTGGTTGATGAGAGCGACAATCAGGAAGTCACCCTGGTTGAAAGCGAGGAAGCAAAGATGCGCAACGGCCTCCTGCGCGCGGCTCTCGACAAACTCGACGAGCGCGAGCGCCGCGTATTCGAGGCGCGCCGTCTGGAAGAAGAGCCCAAGACGCTTGAAGACCTCTCGAAGGAATTCGGCGTCTCAAGGGAGCGCATCCGCCAGATTGAGGTCCGCGCCTTCGAGAAGGTGCAGAAAGCCGTAAAGAACGCCGCCCAAAGGGCGCTGGCGCCGAAACTCATCCAGGCCAGCGCTTGAGCCTTCTTGCCGCGTACTCGGTCCGGTTTGACAAGAGTCCGGGTTTCCGCCATATTCCGGAATATCCGGAGGTAAGATGATGTTCGCCATGGTGCGCGTTTCTTCAACTGAATTTGGCAAGGAAGTGGGCCGCTATCAGGATTTGGCGCTCCGCCAGCCTGTTGTCGTCACCCGCAATGGCCGGGACCGGACGGTGATGATCTCGGCGGAGGAGTATCTCCGTCTCAAACGGCGCGACCGCCAGGTGTTCGGTGCCGGGCAATTGCCGGATGACCTGGTTGAGGCCGTCGCCCGCAGCGAGATGGACCCGCGCCACAACCACCTTGACCGCCTCCTGGATGACTGATCCCTTGTGAAACTGCCAAAGCCTGAACCGGGCCTTGTTATCCGTTATTCTTACCTCTGGCAGCGCGAACATCTTGCTGGTCGTGAAGATGGTATGAAAGACCGGCCCTGCGCCATCGTGCTGGCGGTCAAGGACGGCGGCGATGCGCGGGTGCTGGTCGTGCCCATCACGCACAATCGGCCCGGTGTCGGCATAAGTGCAATGGAGCTGCCAGCAGCCGTCAAAAAGCAACTGGGCCTGGACGGCGAGCGCTCCTGGATTGTCTATTCGGAAAGCAATTTCTTCCGCTGGCCGGGGCCCGATCTCCGCCCTGTCAACAATCAACCCGGCGCGCCGATGACTTATGGTTTCCTGCCGCCCAGAATCTTCACTGAACTTCGCCGCCGCTTCCTCAATCAAGAAGCCGCCGCCCGCGTGCAAAGAAGCGAGTAACGCCTCGCAGCGTCAGGGCGATTCAGTAAACTGTGCGCAGGCCAACGGATCAGTCAGAATTATTGGGCTCCCCCAACCCTCATCCTGAGGTGCGAGCCCTTGCGAGCCTCGAAGGGCCCACGGTGCGGAACCTGCAAGCGTCCTTCGAGGCTCGCGAAGGCGCTCGCACCTCAGGATGAGGGTTGGGGGAGCCCAATAATTCTGACTGATCCGTTGGCCCGCGCACAGTTTACTGAATCGCCCTGACGCTC
>JANOTU010000380.1:0-5954 GCA_031416515.1 Hyphomicrobiales bacterium | reverse complement strand
GTATGTGGGCAACGCCTCACAAGCACCACCGCTGCTACGGGCGAGAGCGGCGTTGTCCACATATCCACAGCCCCTTCTCCGACCAGGCAATTCTTCTCTAACGTCATAAAAAATCAAAATCTGAGGGTTGCTTCTCCCATTTGCGAAGGCGCAAACGGGAGAAGGCCATCAACCATCAAGCGCCTTCTCCCGTTCGCCTTCGAATGGGAGAAGGTGGCCGAAGGCCGGATGAGGGCCGCTTCAGCCGCTCGGATCTGGGAAGTCAGGCGAACAGTCTTCCCCATTGCGGCAACTGGTCATTCACACCCGCCAGCCGCAATGCGTGCCAGGCCATGGCGTGGTTGGACGAGGTGATGGGAATGCCGGTTTCATCCTCGATATCCTTGGTAGCTTCCGCCAGCCGCACGGAGGTGCAGGATACAAAGACAGCGTCAACCGCAGCCCTGGCAATGATCGCCTTCACGCTCTGTTTGATTGAGCCCGGTGAAATGCGCGACACCGTGGCATCGCTCTCCTCATTGAACGAGCCAAACACCGGAACCTCAAACCCGCGCGCGCCGATATAATCGGCCACGATCCGGTTGACATCGGCGCGGTAGGGCGTGAGCACACCAATGCGCTTGGCACCCAGCGCCCTGAACGCGGCGAACGCTGCCGTGATCGGCGTCGTGCATTTGGCCTCAGGCCGCACGCTGCGGATTTTCTCAAAAACTTTCTCCTCGCCGATCGCCATCGACGCCGACGTGCAGCCATAGGCAACCACATCAAGCGCCGACCCCGGCAGGATTACGTCGGTGGCCGCGGCAATGCGGGGCTCCATGGCGCGGAGCGTTTCCGGGGTGATCTGGTTGTCATTGAGAATGCGCGATTGATAAAGCCCGACACCTTCGATGCCGCTGATGATCTGCCGCCATTCATGCTCAATGGTATAGTCCGTGGCCAGAACAATAAGTCCAATCCGCGCGCGCCTGGCGATTCCAGCATCGCTGCTGAAGGGCAAATTCTCAATCAGGATCATCTCAGCCTCCGTCGCGGACATTTTCCACGACGAAGCAGCTATAGTCCAGCGATGATTCGGCTTTACACCAGAATTCGGCAACTAACCGGCTGGCGCCGCGCCACACTTGCCTTGGCAGCGGGGCTTGGCGCGGCACTGTCAATGCCGCCCCTCAATCTCTGGCCCCTGTTGTTTGTGGCCGTGCCGGTTCTGCTGCTGCTGCTGGAAAGCGCGCGTTCCAGGCCTGCGGCCTTCTTCTCCGGCTGGCTGTTTGGCCTTGGCTATTTCATCTTCGCGTTCCACTGGATTGGCTTTGCCTTCTTCGTCGATGCCGCCACCTATCTCTGGATGATGCCCTTCGCGGTTGGCGGACTTGCCGCTGCCATGGCGATCTATTGGGGACTTGCGGCACTTGTGGTGAACATTGCGGGCTGGCGCGGCTTAAGCCTCGTCTGCGGATTTGCCGCAACGCTGGCCATCGCCGAATGGCTGCGCGGGGCTTTGTTCACCGGCTTTCCCTGGGCGGCACCCGGCCTCGCGGTGGACGGCATGGGAGCGGTGGCGCAATCGGCCTCCCTCATCGGCATGACCGGCCTTACCCTCTTGATCATGCTGTGGGCGGGATTGCCGTTGGTGTTGGCGCAGCGGGGCCGCGCGGCAGCGTTCACGCTTTTCCTCTTGTTGCCCCTGTCATGGGGCTATGGGGCATACCGCTTGGCTGACGCCGTGCACGCCGATGTTCCCGGTGTCAGGTTGCGGCTGGTGCAGCCCAATATCTCCCAGGACCAGAAATGGCGCGAAGGCAATGCGCGCAAGATCTTCGATACACTGCTGTCGTTGTCGGCTTCGCCGGGCGAGACCAGGCCTACCCATGTCATCTGGCCGGAATCCGCCGTGCCGTTCCTGATCGACGAAATCCCTGAAGTCAGAGTTGAAATCAGAAACGCCCTCGGGGGTGCCGTGCTGATGACCGGGGCCATCCGCCGCGACGCCAGCGCGCAAGTGGATGCGCCCATCTTCAACAGCATCATCACTTTTGATGGCGAGGCCCAGGTCGTGGCGCGCTATGACAAGTGGCGGCTGGTGCCCGGCGGTGAATTCCTGCCGCTGGGCTGGCTGCTGGAACCCTTGGGATTTCGCAAAGTGGTGACAGTGCCGGGCAGTTTCACATCCGGCCCCGGCCCGGTGACACTCGCCATTCCGGGGGCGCCACCCGTCGCGATGTTGATCTGCTATGAGGTGATCTTTCCAGATGGCCTGATCGATCCTGAAAGACGCCCCGGCTGGATTGTCAATGTCACCAATGATGGCTGGTTCGGCAATTCAACCGGCCCCTGGCTGCATCTGGCGCAGACGCGGGCTCGGGCGATTGAACAGGGCCTGGCCATCGCCCGCGTTGCCAATACCGGGATTTCAGCCGTCATCGACCCCTATGGCCGGATCCCAGCCAAGCTGTCTGTCAACCTGCAGGGTGTTCTTGACGCGGCCCTTCCCGCAAGCTTGCAAGCAACGCCATATGGCATTTTTGGTGATGCAATACCGGGGCTTATGTCACTGCTTCTGATTGCATTCGCGCAAGGCTGGCACCGAAAGTCCATTGCCTTCAATTCGCAATTGCCCTAGTCCTGTGGGTGGGGACAGGGATTTCATGAAAAAGCGTGAGCCGAATTTTATCGACGTGCATGTCGGAAACCGTATCCGCATGAGGCGGCAGATCGTCGGCGTCAGCCAGGAAAAGCTCGGCGAGATGCTGGGCATAACCTTTCAACAGGTGCAGAAATACGAGAAGGGCACAAACCGCATCAGCGCCAGCCGCCTTTATTACACCGCGAAAACGCTCGGCGTGTCCGTGCAGTTTTTCTTTGAAGACTTGCCCGGCGTCGATGACAAGGGCGGATTTGGCGAGCCCGGCCGCGAGGATGATTTCATGGCATCTCTCATGAGTGCTGATGGCATTACCCTGGCCAAGGCCTACCGCGATACCGACAGCGCCAAAAAGCGCAAACTCATCACCACAATCGCCCGCCTGGTTGCTGATTCGGCGGATTAGAGCAGGCTTGACCAAGCTCCCCATCACTGCCAGAAAGCCAACCTTCTCAAGCAGGGGTTGATTCCACACATGGCACGTAAAGATTATTTGTTTACCAGTGAGTCCGTTTCCGAAGGCCACCCTGACAAGGTTTGTGACCGGATTTCGGATGAGGTTGTTGACCTGTTCTTCCGCGAGGCGCTGGCGCAGGGCATGGACCCATCATCCGTGCGCGTGGCCTGCGAAACGCTGGCCACCACCAACCGCGTGTTGATCGCGGGCGAAACGCGGGGACCGTCTTCTGTCACCCATAAAAAAATCGAGGCGGTGACGCGCGCGGCCATCAAGGATATTGGCTATGAGCAGGCGGGTTTTCACTGGAAAACCGTCAAGATCGAAATCGTACTGCACGAGCAATCCGCCGACATCGCCCAAGGGGTGGACAAGGCCGAGGCCAAGGATGAAGGCGCTGGCGATCAGGGCATCATGTTCGGCTATGCCTGCGATGAAACACCCGACCTCATGCCGGCTCCTCTTTATTACGCCCAGCGTATTCTCAAGCTTCTGGCTGACGCCCGCCACAGCGGCAAGGAAAAGGCGCTGGGGCCCGATTCCAAAAGCCAGGTGACGCTTGAATACAAGAACGGCAAGCCGGTGCGCGCCACCCAGATCGTCGTCTCGCACCAGCATGTCGATGAGAGCCTGAATTCCGCCGACGTGCTGAAACTGGTGAAGCCATATGTGAAGAAAGCCCTGCCCAAGGGTTGGATCGATGCAGATACCGTCTGGCATGTGAACCCAACTGGAAAATTCTTCATCGGCGGCCCGGACGGCGATGCCGGCCTCACCGGCCGCAAGATCATTGTTGATACCTATGGCGGCGCTGCTCCCCATGGCGGCGGCGCGTTTTCCGGCAAGGACCCTACCAAGGTGGACCGGTCGGCAGCTTATGCCGCGCGCTATCTCGCCAAGAATATTGTGGCGGCGGGCCTGGCCAAGCGCTGCACCATTCAGCTCGCATACGCCATCGGCGTCTCGCAGCCCCTGTCGATCTATGTCGATACGCATGGCACGTCCAAGGTGAAGGAAGCCAAGCTGGAAAAGGCCATCGCCAAGGTGATGGACCTCAGCCCCCGCGGCATCCGCACCCATCTCAACCTCAATCGCCCGATCTATGCCAGAACCTCCGCATACGGACATTTTGGCCGCGCCCCCGACAAGGATGGCGGGTTCTCTTGGGAAAAAACCGATCTGGTGAAAGCGCTCAAAGCCGCAGTTGCGTGAGCGGCACAGCCCCCCGGCACCAGTTTTACGGACGGCGCAAGGGACATGCCCTGCGCCGTCATCATTTGCAGTTGGTGGAAGAGCTGTTGCCAACCCTGCGCTTTGATCTGGCGCATTTGCGTGCGCCCACCTGGCTCGAAATCGGCTTCGGCGGCGGCGAGCATCTGGCGCATCAGGCGGCCTTGCATCCTGAGATCAATTTCATCGGCGCCGAACCCTTCCTCAACGGTGTCGCCAAACTCCTCGGCCATATCGAGGAAAAAAACCTCAGGAACATTCAAATCCACGACCATGACGCGCGTTATCTTCTAGAATCCCTCCCCGATGCCAGCCTCGACCGCATCTACCTCCTCTACCCCGACCCCTGGCCCAAACTCCGCCAAAACAAACGAAGATTCGTGAACGCCGAAACCCTGTCCCATTTCCACCGCGTGCTAAGGCCCGGCGGCCTCTTCCTCTTCGCCAGCGACATCGCCGGTTATGTGAATTGGACGCGGACGCATGTGAGCGAGCATGGCGGCTTCACTGAACAAGGCGACCCCACCCAACCCTTCGAAAACTGGATACAAACCCGCTACGAAGCCAAGGCGCGGCGGGAGGAGAGAGTATCGGGGTATTTGAAGTTTTGCAGAAAATGACCAAATGTTGAATATCGTATTTTATCCTATTTAAACCTATTTACATATTCGTTGTCCCTTGCTGAGGGACCCAGCAATTTGACAATGGAGACCGAGATGAAAAAAACACCTACGATCGTTGAATCACCTGACGAAGTTCTGGATAACATCAGGCGCTACCAGCAAGAACTGGCGCATTCCGATGGCCTGCAGAAAATCATTTCCATGCACCGCGGGTGGTACGCAGTCAGGGATGAGTTCGGCCAGTGGCATTTCGCGCCCAGCAAGTTTGTTGGCTACAAGGACAACACCGCAAAACGCTATCTCCATTTCTACAATGCCAAAGACGGAATGAACGGCAGGGAAAGCGAACCCACTCTGAAGCGCTGGTTTGCGGAAACTGAGAGCGGGCACCCACTGTATTCGCAGCTCCAGTCCGCGTTTGCGAAATTCGCGGCAGGGTTTGGCAAGTCGCCCAACAAGACATGGCGGGTCAGCGTATCACGGAGCCAACTTGCAGATTTTGCGGACTTGGCACCGCCGCCCGCCAAAGGCGCAGTCATGTCCCTGCGTGAGCGCATTTCGGTTGATCCTGCGATATGCGGTGGCCGCCCGTGCATTCGCGGAACGCGGATGCGTGTGAAAGACATTGTTGACATGATTGCCGAGGGCGCCTCCCAGGATGAGATTCTCGAGGATTTCCCTTATCTGAAAAAGGACGACATTCAGGCGGCGCTCAAATATGCCGCCCGCACACTTGATCATACATTGGTTCACGCCGCCTGATGGCGAAGTTCCTGATCGACGCGCAACTGCCTCTGGCTCTGGCCTACAAACTCGTCAAGCTTGGACATGAGGCGGCGCATGTCAACGATATTGGTCTGGGCGCTGCCGGGGACGACGACATCGCCAGCGAAGCCCAAAACAGAAAAGCGCTGCTTATCACCAAGGACGAGGATTTCTTCATTCGCGCCAATCTCGGACTATTGCCTGTTCCTGTCATCTGGATCAGGCTCGGCAATACAAC
>JANOTU010000379.1:0-2895 GCA_031416515.1 Hyphomicrobiales bacterium | reverse complement strand
AGACGCCCGCGCTCCCAGGAAGCAAGGCACCAACATGTCGCGCCAAGCGAAACATGATGAAGTCGCTTCAAATGGCCGCTGGCCTCACTTGCTGAATTTTGCATCCAGCCGGTCGATGGCCTCGACATTGGCTGCGGATGATCCCCTGGGATCGAATTCTGCGGCGAGCCAGCTGTCGACGATGGCTTTGGCGAGTTCCGGGCCGATGACGCGGGCCCCCATGGTGATCACCTGCGCGTTGTTGGATTTGGCGGCGCGCTCTGCCGAATAGGTGTCGTGGGTGAGGGCCGCCCGGATGCCGGGCACCTTGTTGGCGGCGATGCACACGCCGATGCCGGTGCCGCAGCACAGGATGGCCCGGTCATATTCGCCCGCCATGACAGCGCTGCCGACTTTGCCCGAGAGATCGGCATAAAAGCCAGACTCGCTGAGATTGCTGACGGCAAGATCGGTGCGGGTTTTCAGATGGGCTTCGATCACGTCGATCAGGGGTTTTCCGGCGCTGTCAGCGCCCAGGGCGATTTTCATGTCATGACTCCTGAAACAGATTGCACAATTTTAAGATAGCCTGCCGCATCCCATGCGGCGCGGCCAATGAACAGCCCGTCAATATGCGAACGCCCCGCCAACGCGCAACAGTTTTGCGCATTGACACTGCCGCCATAAAGCACCGGACGGCCGCCGGAGATTTCCTTGATGCGTTTATGCTGCTCATTGGCGAAATCAGGGTCGGCTGGAACGCCGCCCTCGCCAATCGACCACACCGGCTCATAGGCGATCAAGATCTGGTCGCCGTGCGTGAGCGCTGCGCGGGTTTGACGCTCCAGCACTTGCCCCGTGCGGCCCGCCTCATATTCAGCCTTGGTGTCGCCGATGCAGACCAGCGGCAGGAGGCCATGCTTCAGCGCGGCCTTCACCTTGAGCGCCACGGTCTCGTCGGTTTCATTGAAGAACGTGCGGCGCTCGCTATGGCCAAGCTCAACCATGGTCGCCCCGCAGTCCTTGATCATCAGGGGGGAGATTTCCCCGGTCCAGGCCCCCTGATCCTCCCAGTGCATGTTCTGCGCGCCGACTCTAACGCATGAGCCCGCCAGAATATCGGCGACATCGGCGATAGAGGGAAACGGCGGAATGACGAAAGGCTGCATGTTGGTGAACGCATGGACTTTCAGCGCTTCCGCAAACTCCCGCGCCTCAGCGCGGGTTTTATTCATCTTCCAGCTGGTGCCGATCCACAGCGGTTTCATGAGGTATGCCGGTGCTGGTGGTGGAGATCAGGCCAGTGCCGGTGGCTGTGGGCCAGGGCCGCATGGCCATGGACATGCGCATGCGGCTCTCCCGGCGGATCATCCGGGCCATGAGCATGTTGATGATGCTCATCATGGGCGTGGCGGTGATCGTGGGTCGCCTCCTCATGGGCGTGATCATGGGCGTGGTGTTCAGCCAGATGCAGCCAGGCGCCGATGCCCATGAGAATGCCGGCGATCAGCAACACCGGTGTTATCGGTGTGCCAAAAATAAGCACGGCCCCCACCGCGCCGATGAAGGGAGCGGTGCCGTAATAAGCGCCGGTGCGCGCGGCTCCCAGATGGCGCAGTGCAATGATGAACAGCACCAGGCCCAGCCCATAGCTGACAAAGCCCAACGCCAATGCGCCAGTCAGCGAGGGAAGACCGGGGAGCGCGGTCCCCATGCTGAAGGCCAGAACCGTATTGACCGAGCCAGCGCCAATACCCTTGATGGCCGCGAGCACCACAGGATCAACGGCGGAGATCTTGCGGGTGAGATTATTGTCAATGGCCCAGGCCAGACAGGCGAGTGCTATCAGCAGCGTACCCATCCCCGCCTCGCCAAACCCGCCCTGCCACGACAAAAGCAAGGCACCCGCCACAATGGCTGCGGCACCCATGAACAGCTTCGCGTCCACATGCTCATGAAACACCACCCAGGCGATGCCAAGCGTGAACACGCTTTCCAGATTGAGCACCAACGCGGCCGAGGCCGCATCCGACAGGGTCAGGCCGTAAAGCAGCAGAATGGGGCCTGCCATGCCGCCGAAGAAGATGGTGCCCGCCAGCCAGGGAAGGTCGGCGCGCGACAGCTTGGCCTCGCCGGGGGCCTTGCGCAAGACATACAGCACGGTGAGGCCGGTGCCTGAGCCGAGATAAAGCAAGCCCGCCAACAGCCACGGGTCGACATCGCCCAGCAGCAGCTTGGCCAGCGGGGTCGACAGGCCAAACAGCGCGGCAGAAAGAAGCGCGATCAGCGGTGCGCGGTCAGTGGCTGGCATAGACCTGCGCCGGGCCTTCGGCCAGCACCAGCATCACGTCATAAGCATCTTTCGGCCCGTTGGTTTCCATGCCGGGCGAACCCATGGGCATGCCGGGAACCGCCAGCCCCAGCGCCTTGGGTTTTTCCTTCAGCAGGCGGATAATATCGTCCGACGGCACATGGCCCTCAATGACGTAGCCCTCCACAAACGCCGTGTGGCAACCGCCAAGTTCTGCCGAAATGCCCGCCGATTTTTGCCGGGCGGCGCGGTCTGGATCATCAATCATGGTGATGAGAAAGCCATCCGCCTGCAGCCCCATGGCCCATTTGTGGCAACAGCCGCAGCCGGGATCGCGGTAGACGGTCATGGCGGGAAGGCCAGCGCGGGCAGGCACCGTGCAAGCCAGCAGGCCGCAGGCGGCGATGAGAACGTCTCTTCTGGTGGTCATGGCGAGCACTCCTTTGCGCTTGGCTTACACGGAATGGCTTCTCCGGGCCAGCGGTCCTTCGAGGCTCCAGCAATTCTAAAACTAAGTTTTTGATGGTCGATCATGCTGATCATGCTGAATTTTGGTTTTGAAAAAGTTCGGGAGGGATTTCGAAGGTGGCGAGGGAGTTGAGGAG
>JANOTU010000378.1:0-2264 GCA_031416515.1 Hyphomicrobiales bacterium | reverse complement strand
GGTTCAGCGAGTCCTGCGGGCGATGGGACTCGCTGAACCGCCCCCTCATCCGGCCCGCGTGCCTCACGGGACGCTGGCCACCTTCCCCCGCACGGGGGGAAGGAAAGAAGAGTTAATGGCCATGAACAGAGGCAATAGGCCCCGCTCTAACTTACCGTATTCGGCAGTTCACGTTCCCGCTTGGCGATGAAACCCCGCAAAGCTTCGGCCACGCCCTGTTCCAGTTTGGGCTCCTCATAAGATGCCAGCATGGCGGCGGCTTTTTCACGGCCTCTGGTGTCGTGGTCTTTGGCGCCTTCGGCGGACCATTGCTCAAATGAGTTAAAATCCATGATGGTGGGCATGAAGAAGGCGCTCTCGAAATGGTCGAGCGTGTGCTTGGTGCCGAGGAAATGGCCGGCTGGCCCCACTTCGCGTAACGCCGACATGGCGTCCTGGAAATCAGCGAAGGAGAGGCCACCCGCATATTTATACCAGCCGACGAGTTGCTCGGCGTCGGTGACGAATTTGGAATAGCCGCAAGCCAGGCCCGCCTCCAGCCAGCCTGCGACATGCCAGATGTAATTGGCCCCGGAAAGAATGGCGGCGTGCATCAGCATGTTGGATTCGTAGCCGGCTTGCGCGTCGTTGAGTTTGGAGCCCACATGAAAGCCCGACGTGCGCCATGGCAGTTTGTACTTTCGCGCCAGGGCTCCCATCAGGAACATCATCTGGGCTGCCTCCGGCGTGCCGCCCATGGGCGCGCCGGTTTTCATGTCCACGGTCACCATGAACTGGCCATAAAGCTGGGGGGAGCCTGGCCTGATCAATTGCGTGAACGCCACACCGGCGAGGGCCTCGGCGTTCACCTGCGCCACAGCGCCCACGGCGGAGGCTGATGTCGAGGCGCCGCACAGGGCGAAGGGGGCGAGGATCAGGGGTTGATTGTGGCGGGCATAGACTTTCATCGCATCCAGCATGGTGGCGTCCCACACCAAGGGCGAATTGCAATTGGTGATCGACACCAGAACCGGATTTTCCTTCACATAGTCTTCGCCAAAGACGATGCCCGCCATCTGCATGACATCCTCGGCGCGTTCTTTCGAGGTGACGATGCCCATGAAGGGCTTGTCGGAAAAGGTCAGCGCTGAATGGATGATGTGGAGATGGCGCTTGGGGACAGGCACTTCCATGGGTTCGCAGATGATCGAACTGGATGAATGCAGCGCTGGCGACATATAGGCGAGCTTGTGGAAATTATTGAGATCGGCCAGCGAGCCATAGCGGCGCTTGTTGTCGAGATCGCGAACGAAAGGCGCTCCATACATGGGCGCGAACACGGTGTTGTTGCCGCCCACTTTCACCGTGCGTTCAGGGTTGCGGGCATGAAGCGTGAATTCCGGCGGCGTTTGTGAAACCAGCGCCATGAGCAAGCCCCGGTCAATGCGCACCCGTGTGCCTTGCACATCAGCGCCCGCTTTCGTCCACATGGAAATGGCTTCAGCGTCGCGGAATTCGCAGCCCACCTCTTCCAGTATTTTGAGCGATTCCTCGTGGATGAATTCAATGGCCTCATCCGGCACCATGTCATAAACTGGAATATTGCGCACCAATGTCGGAAATGAAATCACTGGCGCAGCGCGAAGCGCCCGCCTGCCTTCCCGGCCCCCGCCCGGTTTTCTAGAAGCCACGGCCTATACCTGAGAAAATTTCCCGGCACCGGGCGCGCAGTGCTTCTGCGAACAAGAATGCAGGTGGGAGAACGGGCTTTATTTCCCTCTCACTTGGGAGAGGGAGGGGCCCATTGCCCTTGCAATGGGAGGGTGAGGGGACACCGGCGCCTATTATTTGGTGCCTGTTTCCCCTCATCTTCCCGCCGCAAGGAAGGGCGACGGGCCCCTTCTTCTCCCGAGGGAGAAGAGAAGGAGGGCGCGCCTGCCCCTGTGGAGCGAGAAGCTTGCCATATGAAGCGCATCTACAGGCCACGACCGATACTCAAGAATTTTTCCCGACGCTGACTTCGCAAGGCATCTGGCGGCAATCCGTCGAGGGCGTTCAGCGCTTTGTCCATGGCGTCACCGGCGGTGGTGATCACCTGGGCGCGGCCACGGTGGGCGCCGCCCACGGGCTCCGGGATGATCTCATCAATGATGCCAAGTTTTTTCAAATCCTGGGCGGTGATTTTCATGGCGGCTGCGGCGTCCTTGGCGCGCGCGGGATCCCGCCACAGGATGGACGCGGCACCTTCGGGCGAAATCACACTGTAGATGGCGTGTTCCAGCATC
>JANOTU010000377.1:0-2501 GCA_031416515.1 Hyphomicrobiales bacterium | reverse complement strand
GGCGCTGCGTCGGATGAGGGGGCGGTTCAGCGAGTTCTGTCGGCAGTTGAACTGGCTGAACCGCCCCCTCATCCGCCCCTTCGGGGCACCTTCTCCCGCAAGGGGAGAAGGGAAAAAGGCAAAGCCAGTTGACTGCAGGTTCAAGGGGAAATCATGAGCAAACGTCCAACCATCACCGACGACGAAGCCCTGCAATTTCACAGCAATGGCAAGCCCGGCAAGCTGGAGATCAGGGCCACCAAGCCCATGGCCACCCAGCGCGACCTGTCGCTGGCCTATAGCCCCGGCGTGGCCGTGCCGGTGCGCCGCATCGCCGAAAACCCCGATACGGCCTACGATTACACCGCCAAGGGCAATTTGGTGGCGGTCATCTCCAATGGCACAGCGATCCTCGGCCTTGGCGATCTGGGCGCATTGGCGTCAAAGCCGGTGATGGAAGGCAAGGCGGTTTTGTTCAAGCGCTTTGCCGATGTTGATTCCATCGACCTTGAGGTCGACACCAGGGATGTGGACGAATTCATTGGCGCTGTGCGCTATCTTGGCCCCACCTTTGGCGGCATCAATCTGGAGGATATCAAGGCCCCCGATTGCTTCATCATCGAGCAGCGCCTGCGCGAGATCATGGATATCCCCGTGTTCCATGATGACCAGCACGGCACGGCGATTATCGCCACGGCGGGACTGATCAATGCGCTGCATCTCACCAAGCGCGATTTGAAAACCTGCAAGATTGTCTGCAATGGCGCCGGCGCTGCGGCAATCGCTTGCGTGGAACTGATCAAGTCGCTGGGTGTTCCCAACGCCAATGTCATCCTGGCTGACTCCAAGGGCGTGGTTTACAAGGGCCGCGCCGAGGGCATGAACCAATGGAAATCCGCCCATGCGGCGGATACCAAGGCTCGTTCGCTCGCTGATGCCATGGAAGGGGCCGACGTGTTCTTCGGCCTCTCGGTGGCGGGCGCTTTGACGCCCGCCATGGTGAAATCCATGGCCAAGGACCCGATCATTTTCGCCATGGCCAATCCGGATCCTGAAATCACCCCCGAAGATGTGGCCAAGGTGCGCTCTGATGCGATCATGGCCACGGGGCGCTCGGACTATCCCAACCAGGTCAACAATGTGCTGGGCTTTCCTTATATTTTCCGCGGCGCCCTGGATGTCCGCGCCCGCACCATCAATGAGGAGATGAAAATCGCCGCCGCCGAGGCCTTGGCCAAGCTCGCCCGCGAAGACGTGCCTGATGAAGTGGCCGCCGCCTATCACGGCTCCAGGCTCACCTTTGGCCGCGAATATCTGATCCCGGTGCCGTTCGATCCGCGTTTGATCTGCACCATCCCGGTTGCCGTGGCCAAGGCGGCGATGGATTCAGGTGTTGCCCGCAAGCACATTGCCGATCTTGACGCCTATGCGGCCGAGCTTTCAGCCAGGCTCGATCCCATCGCCGGCACGCTGCAAATTGTTTATGAAAAAGTGCGCATGAGCCCAAAGCGCGTGGTCTTCGCCGAAGGCGAGGAAGACCGCATGATCCGCGCCGCCAACAGTTTTGCCAACACCGGACTTGGCCGCGCCATTCTCATTGGCCGCGAGAGCGAGATCGCCAAGACGCTGACCGCCAGCGGGCTGGAGCTGCACGAAAACGTCGAAATCCACAATGCCCGCTTATCCGAGCGCAATGTCGATTATGCCAACTATCTTTACGAGCGCCTGCAGCGCAACGGCTCGCTGCTGCGCGATTGCCAGCGCATGGCCAATCAGGACCGCAATATTTTTGCCGCCTGCATGGTGGCCCTGGGCGATGCCGATGCGCTGGTCACCGGCCTCACCCGCAACTTCTCGCTCGCACTCGACAATGTGCGCCTTGCCATCGACCACCGCCCCGGCCACCGGCCCATTGGTGTTTCCATGGCATTGGTCGGTGGGCGGACGGTTTTCATCGCCGACACCTCAATCCACGAACTCCCCTCGGCAGAAGAGCTGGCCGACATCGCCCAGGAAGCCGCCGGTGTGGCGCGCCGCTTTGGCTATGAGCCGCGCGTGGCGCTGCTGTCATACTCCACCTTCGGTTACCCGCGCGGCGAGCGCACTGAATATGTGCGCAACGCCGTCAAGGTTCTCGACAAGCGCCATGTCGATTTTGAATATGACGGCGAAATGGGCGCTGACGTGGCGCTCTCCAAAGAAGCGATGGCGCTTTACCCCTTCTGCCGCCTGACAGCGCCCGCCAATGTGCTGGTGATGCCGGCAGCCCACTCGGCCTCGATCTCCACCAAGATGCTGCAGCAACTGGGCGGTGTCACCGTGGTCGGCCCCCTGCTCACCGGCCTCGACAAGCCGGTGCAGATCGCCTCCATGTCAGCAACCGCCACCGACATTGTCAACCTCGCGGCGATCGCGGCCTATGACATCAATCGGTAGGACCGCCAAGGGGCCCTCATCCGGCCTTCGGCCACCTTCTCCCATTCGCGAAGGCGCGAACGGGAGAAGGCGATCTAATTGATGGC
>JANOTU010000376.1:0-5345 GCA_031416515.1 Hyphomicrobiales bacterium | reverse complement strand
CCCCCTCATCCGGCTTGCGGCGCAAGCGGCGCAATCCACCTTCCCCCGCGGGGGGGGAAGGGGAGAAGAGCGTTACTGCGCGTACTTGGCGTAGATGTAGTCGTAGTTCACCGGGATGTGGATGGGGTCGGTGAACAGTGTGGGATCGCCGCCGAGCCTCGCGGAGTGGTAGGTGAAGCGCTTTTCGTTGAAGATGGGGGCCCAGGGGGCGTCTTTCATCACGTTGTCGAAAACTGCTTGCCATTCGCCGATGCGCGCTGCCGCCTGATCGCTTTTGGCCATGGCGTCGGCCTTGCCCGCACGTTCATCCAGGGCCTTGTTGCAATAGCGCGACCAGTTCCAGCCGCCATCAACAGCGCCAGCGCAGCCCAGGATTCCGTAATAGAAATTTGCAGGGTCGGGGAAGTCGGCGATCCAGGCCATGCCGCCCGACCAGATCATCGGAGCCTTGCCGGCACCACCCGCCGCAATCACTTCAGCTTGGGCGAGCGAGCGGATTTCCGCCTTGATGCCAATGGCTGCCAAATCCTGCTGGATGGCTTGGGCGATGCGCGGGTTGGGATCGACATTCATGGTGTAAAGCTCGGTTGTGATTTGGCCCACGCCTGCTTCCGCCAGAAGCTTCTTGGCGGCTTCCACATCATAGGCATAGCCTGTGTTGGCGGTGTTGTAGCCGGGCATGGCCGGAGGCAGGGCCTGACTTGCGGGGGCGGCGCGGTTGTTGATAAGGCGCACGATGCGGTCCTTGTTGATGGCCATGTTGACGGCCTGGCGCACCTTGATATTGTCGAAGGGGGCCACGGTCACATTCATGGTGACGTAGCCGGTATGAAGCTGGTTGCCCTCGGCGATCAGCTCCTTGTTGGCGGGATCACCCATGATTTCGGTGAACTGGGCAGGAGGGATTCCGTCGCCCACAATGTCAACCTCGCCCTTCTTGAGGCGGAGCACGGCGACCGTCGGGTCCTGGCCGAACTCATAGGTGAGCGTGTCGAGATAGGGCACACCGGCGCGAAAATAATCCTTGTTGCGCTCCAGTTTGATGTTCTGGCCGGGCACCCATTCCACAAATTTGAATGCGCCCGTGCCCACCGGCTTCTTGCCCCAATCGGCGCCTGCCTTCTCAACTTCTTCCTTGGGAACGATGTGGCCGAAATTGATCGCCATCAGATGCAGGAAGGTGGCGTCTGGGCGGGTGAGGGTGAACACCACGGTCTTGCCATCGGGTGTGGCGATGCCGGACAGGGTTGTGGCCTTGCCGCCCGCCACATCGTCATAGCCCCCGATCATGCCGAAATAACCGCCACCTGGGCTTTGCGTCGCGGGGTTCACAGCGCGTTCAAAGCTGTATTTCACATCGGCTGAGGTCATCGCGCGGCCATTGTGGAATTTTACGCCGTCGCGCAGCTTGAAGGTGTAGGTGAGGCCGTCATCGGAGACCGTGTAGCTCTCGGCGAGATCAGGTTCGAGTTCGGTGGTGCCGGGCTTGTAATCCATGAGGCCATCGAAAATCGACTTGATGACCGACCAGTTTTGCCAGTCATAGCCCACCTGCGGGTCAAGCGTGGTGAGGTCATTGTTGAAGGTGATAGTTGCGGCGCCGCCCTGCTTGGGGGCCGCAAAAGCCGATGGCGCTGTCAAGGACAGCGCCAGAAGCGCTGCTGAAATCAGAATCTTTCTCACGTGCCGTTCTCCCTGTTTAACGTAATCTTATGCGCGGGTCGATCAGCGGGGACACCAGATCGGCGATGAGATTCCCTGCCACAATGAAAGCCGCCGCCACAATCGTTACTCCCATGATGATGGGAATGTCGAGGGACTGGATGGCCTGCCACATGAGCTGGCCGATGCCGGGCCAGCCGAAGACATTTTCCACCACCACCACACCGGACATGAAGATTCCCACATCCAGGCCGATCATGGCGATGATAGGGGGAATGGCATTGCGCAGGCCGTGTTTCAGAATGACGCGCCATTCGCCCATGCCCTTGGCGCGCGCGGTGCGGATGTAATCATTGCGCAGCACTTCGATCATCGACGAGCGCATCTTCCGCGAATACCAGCCGCCGCCGGCAAGCCCCAGCGTGAGGGAGGGCAGCACCAACTGCATGAAGGTGCCATAGCCGCCCAGCGGGAACCAGCTCAGTTGGTATGCGAAGACATAGAGGAGGGTGAGGCCGAGCACGAATTGCGGCGTGGAGACGCTGGCGAATGACAGCGTCATGGCAATCTTGTCGCCAAGCCGCCCCCGCCTGCTTGCGGCATAGATGCCAGCGGGGATTCCAATCATCAGTTCAGCGACAATCGCCGCCAGCATCAGCAGCAGCGTGGCGGGCAGGCGCGAGATGATAAGATCGCCCACATCGGATTTCCGCGCATAGGATTTGCCGAGATCGCCTTGAACCAGACGGCCGAGATAGCGCAAGTATTGTTCCGGCAGCGGCTTGTCGAGCCCCAATTGCTGGCGAATCTGTTCGCGCACCACCGGGGTTGAATTCCGCCCCGCCATCATGGCCACAGGATCAGCCGGGATCATGAAGGTGAGCCCGAAGGTGACAAGGCTCACGCCCAGCAGAATAAGCAGCGAAGCCGCAAGACGGCGGGCGAGATAGGTCAGCATGAGCAACCCTCTCCCTTGGGAGAGGGAGGGGCCCATTGCCCTTGCAATGGGAGGGTGAGGGGATACCGGACTTTAATATTCTGGCACCTGAGCCCCCTCATCTTCCCGTCGCAAGGAAGGGCGACGGGCCCCTTCTTCTCCCAAGGGAGAAGAGAATAGGGCAGAAAGGGAGGGGAAAGGATCGCGTCCATCAGCTCCGCCCCCTTTGGGTTGGATCGAGCGCGTCGCGCAGACCATCGCCCACCAGATTGAAGGCCAGCGCCAGAATCAAGATCGCAGCACCCGGGATGAAAACCAGCCAGGGTGCATTGAGAAAATAGGATTGGCTTTCAAAAATCATCATGCCCCAGGCCGGGGTCGGCGGCTGCACGCCGCGACCGAGGAAGGACAGCATTGATTCAAGCAGCACCCTGGTGGCGATGCCGAGGGTTTCATAGACAATTACGGTGGGAATGAGATGGGGCAGCAGATGCCGCAGCAGAATGCGCCCCGGCCCCGCCCCCATGGCGCGCGCTGCTTCTATGTATTCACGTTGCGAGAGGCCAATCGTCTCGGTGTAAATCACCCGCGCGATCTGCACCCAGTTCACCAGGGCGATCACCAGAATGACGATGCTGATGCCCGGCTTCAAAATGGCCGCCATGGCAATGGCGAGCAGCAGCGGCGGAAACGCCATCATCAGATCGGTAAAGCGCATGATGGCCGCGCCCATGAAGCCCCGCGCATAGCCCGCGACAAGCCCCAGGCCTGTGCCGATCACCACGGCGATGCCATTGGCGACAATGCCGATCAGGAGTGATGTTTGCGCGCCATACAGCAGACGCGAAAATTGATCGCGGCCATTGGTATCGGTGCCGAACCAAAACTGCGCGCCGGGCGGCAGCGGCGAGCCTTCAAGGGTGAGCCCGTCAAGGAATTGTTCAGAAGGGTCATAGGGCGCGAGAATCGCTGCGAAGATTGCCGCTGCAATAAATGTTGTGATGACGGCGAGCCCGCAGATGGCGAGTCGGTCATGCTTGAACCTGATCCAGAATTCCTTCACACGCTCTGTCTTTGCTTGAATGAACGACTCAACTGATTTGCCTGTTGTTAGCTGGCGATGCAATTGCTCTCAAGCATTGCGCCGCCGGGCCGGTGATGCTTAACGTCAAATGGCTTTTGTTCAGGGGGTGGAATGCCATGGCGAGGAATTTTGCAATACGCCTGACGGCGATCCACTTCATTCACCGATGCGCATTTCCCTGGCATCGGCGGCGTGATCATGCCAGTGGTGTGGAAACGCCGCTATGGCAAGGGCCGGGTTTTTTACAGCGCGCTGGGCCATACCGCAGAAGAGTTTCAGGTTGTCGAAATGGCCACCATCTTCGAACGGGGCGCTGTGTGGGCAGGAAATTGTTTGAAAGGATAAGGCATGACAACGAATAAACGCATTGTGTTCACCGGCGGCTCCGGCAAAGCGGGGCGGCATGTGGTGCCGTGGCTGAAGGCCAAGGGCTATGACATTCTCAATCTTGACCTCAAGCCGCTCGACTGCGCGGGCGTCAACACGCTGATCACCGATGTCACTGACAGCGGCCAGGTGTTCAACGCACTGTCCATGCATTTCGGTTTTGAAGGGTTTGAGACCGGCAAAGGCCCGCAGCGGCCCGATGCGGTGGTGCATTTCGCCGCCGTGCCCCGGGTTTTGCTTCAGCCTGACAATGTGACCTTCCAGGCCAATGTCGCAAGCACCTATAATGTCATCGAGGCGGCCCTCAAGCTTGGCATCCGCAAGGTCATCATCGCCTCCAGCGAGACGACTTACGGCGTGTGCTTTGCGGAAGGCAACAAGGACTATCACCATTTTCCGCTGGAAGAGGATTACGACATTGATCCCATGGACAGCTACGGCCTCTCCAAGCTGCTCAACGAAAAAACCGCCCGGGCATTTGCCATGCGCTACGGCGCTGACATCTATGCGCTGCGCATCGGCAATGTGATCGAGCCCCATGAATATGACCGCTTTCCCGGCTTCATCGCCGATCCGCCATCGCGCAAGCGCAATGCATGGAGCTATATAGATGCCCGCGATCTGGGCCAGATCGTGCATCTGTGCCTGGCCAGGGATGGGATGGGCTTCCAGGTGTTCAACGCCGTTAACGACACGATCACTGCCGATGGAACGACTGAGGAATTTCTCAAGCGCTGGTGCCCGGCGACGCTGCATCGCCGCAAGCTCGAAGGCATTGAGGCCCCGCTCTCCAACCGCAAGATCCGCGATGTTCTGGGTTTCAAAGAGGAGCACAACTGGCGGAAATACGTGTGAGACCAGACCTTGCCGCAGAGTTGCAACGCCGCGCATGGCAGGTTACATCACTGTGGCATGGAAAGTGAAATCACGATGATGGGCGCTGGTATTATCCGAATTCTGTTGGCAGGCTGTTTTGGAGCGATGCTTGGCGGCACGATTGCCTCGGCGCAGACAGCAGGCGATGCCACGGCTACGCCACCGGACTCGCAAGCCTTTGGCGACTGGGTTCTGGCCTGCCAGGCTCCGAAAGAAGGGGCACCCAAGCGCTGTGCTGCGCAGCAGAGGCTGGCCTCCGCCAAGGACAAGAAGCCGGTGTTCCTCTGGCAATGGACCTATGACGAGCAGGGAGCGCTGGTGACCATCCTCACAACACCGCCCGGCCTTCGCCTCGACAAGGGCATTCAGATCGGCTTCGATCCGGAAAAGCCCTCCGTT
>JANOTU010000375.1:0-1863 GCA_031416515.1 Hyphomicrobiales bacterium | reverse complement strand
TTTCGCCTTCCTGCAGCATCTCAACGAGATGGCGGAGCCAGCGGTAAGCGCTTGATTCACCAGTGGGCCTGCGAAAGCCATCAAGGCCTTCCTTGGCATCGGGGGCATCCTTGTAAAGGGCGTGGGCGGCCACCCCGCGCTCGGCGATTTCGTGCATGAGCCTGGTGCGGATCTGCATTTCCACGCGCATGTGATGGGGGCCAATCACCGTGGTGTGCAGCGAGCGGTAATCGTTCTGCTTGGGCACCGAGATATAATCCTTGAAGCGGCCGGGAACGCCGCGCCAGGTGCGGTGGACGATGCCAAGCGCGCGGTAACACTCATCCACAGTGGCAACGATGACGCGAAAGCCAAAGATATCGGAGAGTTGGCCCAGGGACAGCAGCTTTTTCTCCATCTTGCGCCAGATTGAAAAGGGCCGCTTCTCGCGGCCATAGACTTCTGCGGCAATGCCATTTTCTGCAAGCTTGACGATGAGCTCTTGCTCAATCTCGCGCAGCACATCGCCGCTTTCGGCGTGAAGCTTTTCGAGGCGCTCGTTGATGATCCGGTTGGCCTCTGGATTGAGCACCTTGAAGGCGATATCCTCAAGCTCATCGCGCACTGTCTGCATGCCCATGCGGCCGGCCAGCGGCGCATAGATGTCCATGGTTTCCTGGGCGATGCGGGCGCGCTTTTCGGGCTTCATGAACTGGAGGGTGCGCATGTTGTGCAGGCGGTCGGCGAGCTTGACGAGCAGGACGCGCACATCCTTGGACATGGCGAGCAGGAGTTTCCGCAAATTCTCGGCCTGCGTCGCTTCCTTGGTGATGAGATCGAGCCTGGCGATCTTGGTCAGGCCATCAACGAGGGTGGCGATTTCGACCCCGAACTTTTCCTCGATTTCCTGGTGGGTTGCCTCGGTATCCTCAACGGTGTCATGGAGGAGGGCCGCGGCGATGGTGGCATCGTCGAGCTTCATCTCGGTGAGGATGGCGGCCACTTCCAGGGGGTGGTTGAAAAAGGCCTCGCCGGAGGCCCGTTTCTGGTTGCCGTGGGCCTTCATGGCATAGACATAGGCGCGGTTGAGGAGATCCTCATTCGCGTCGGGCTGGTATTTCACCACCCGCTCCACCAATTCATATTGCCGCATCATGGCGTGATGTTACGACAAATGGGAAAGATTGCTATGGGCTTAGTAGCCGTTCCTCTGGCTGCCGGGACTTTCGGCGGGCGGCATGCCCTCAAGGCCGCGCAGCAGCTCTTCCTCGGTCATCTGCTCCATTTCGGGCGCATCAGAACTGGGGCCCTGGAGCAGCGGCACTTCGGCGGCTTCCGGCTCATCGACTTCGACATGCTTCTGCATGGCGTGGATGTATTCCTCGCGCAGATCTTCCGCGTCGATGGTCTCGTCGGCAATCTCGCGCAAGGCCACAACCGGGTTCTTGTCATTGTCGCGCGCCACCGTGATGGGGGTCCCTTGCGAGATCATGCGGGCCCGGTGGGCGGAGAGGAGAACCAGTTCAAACCGATTGGGAAGCTTATCGATGCAGTCTTCAACAGTGACGCGCGCCATGGGGCCGGGCCTTTCCAAATTAGGAGGTGAGTGAATTGGGGGGCTTTTAGGGGCGAATCCGGGGGAAAGCAACTGTGGAATTTAGAGGTATAATAAAGCGTACGCTGTCAAGGACTATGTTCTCAAAAAGTGGTATTTTTTCTTTGCGGCAACCGCCAGGCAAAGTTCGCCACACTGTGGTCCCATGTTTGGAGACCGGATGAAGAAGAAGGGTTGCGTGGGCGCTTGGCCTTTCGCAAAAAAACTGCCGGGAGCCACCCGGCTGGCTACGCTACTCAGCTGCCACCCACGTTACGGCCTCTTTTCGG
>JANOTU010000374.1:0-3682 GCA_031416515.1 Hyphomicrobiales bacterium | reverse complement strand
GACCGACGCCGTTTTCACCGGTGATCCGGCGATCATCGAAAAAACCCTCGCCCCCGAATTCCAAATCCTTCGCTCAGACGGCAATGGCTACACCAAGGCCGAATATCTCCAAAATCTCCCCAAGCAAAAATCCAAATCAACCTCCACCGACCTGGTAGTGACCAGCCACGGCGACTTGATCGTCATCCGCTACATCATCCACACCAACCAAACCATTAACAATAAGCCAGTGGAATCAATCGCCCCGCGCCTCTCCATCTTCCGCAAGGACGCCGGAGTCTGGCTGATCGTGGCCCACTCAAATTTCTCCAAGATCGGCTGAGCAGCATCCAGAAGACATGACCCATTCGCCCTTCCCCCCTCGCGGGGGAAGGTGGCCAGCGTCCCGAAGGGCGCGGGCCGGATGAGGGGGCGGTGCAGCGAGTCCTACTGGCCACAGGACTCGGCTCACCGCCCCCTCATCCGGCTCGCAGCCTGTCGGCGGCGATCCACCTTCCCCCGCGAGGCTAAGGGAGTCACACATTTCTTGCGGGCTTGCCTTGCCTTCTTCTCTTCTCCCTTGGGAGAAGAAGGGGCCCGTCGCTCTTCCTTGCGACGGGAAGATGAGGGGATACCGCGCCCGATTAACTGGCTCCGGTGTGCCCTCACCCTCCCATTGCAAGGGCAATGGGCCCCTCCCTCTCCCAAATGAGAGGGAAAAAAGAAAACACGCCAGCTTGTATGGTGGTTGCAAAGATGTGTGCATACATTAGCCCCGCGAGGGGGGAAGGAGGAAAGAGCCATATCTCCTGTCTGCGGGTATAAGTGCTTTATCTTGGAAGGCCCATCTTTGTAATTCACAGCAGTTCCCGTCTGGAATATTGGTTCCGCGATGATCGACACCCTCACCCCCCTTGAACGCAGCCGCCTGATGGCGCGGGTGCGGGCCAAGGATACCAAGCCAGAAATGCTGGTCCGCCGCCTCGTTCACGCGATGGGCTTCCGCTACGCTTTGCACAAGCGCGACTTGCCCGGCTGCCCTGACATCGTGCTGAAGCGCCACCACAAAGTGATCTTCGTCCATGGCTGCTTCTGGCACAATCATACAAGCTCCAGATGCCATTTGGCGCGCCTGCCAAAATCGCGCCGGGAATACTGGCTGCCCAAGCTTGAAGCGAATCGTATTCGTGATCAAAAGAGCATTCGGGCGCTGCGCTCGCTGAAATGGAAAATTTTGGTTGTATGGGAATGCCAATTGCGTCATACAGAACAACTAGAGAACAAATTGCGGCATTTTCTGAACGACGGCAAGCCGAACGTTTGAGCTGGCGGGCGCGCCGAAAAGGGGAGTTATGGCAATGACAGGCGCGGCGACGCAGATGGTTTCGACGGGCGTTCGAGGTGTTTCTACAGCTTCGCAAGCGAAGAAGGCTCGGGAAGATTATTCCGTGGTGTCCTTGTTCTCCGGCTGTGGCGGCTTGGATATGGGCTTTCAGGGCGGATTTGAGTTTCTGGGCAAGAAATATAAAAAACTACCGTTTCAGGTTGTGTGGGCCAACGATATCAAAGCCCCCGCATGCAAGACCTATGAAGCGAATATCAAGCACCCTATTCACTGTGGCGATGTCTGGCAGGCGCTGAAGACGCTGCCGCGCAGCGCCGACATCGTTGTCGGCGGCTTTCCCTGCCAAGACGTTTCCATCAACGGGAAAATGCAGGCTGCCGCAGGCGCCAGGACCACTCTGTACCGGGCCATGGTCGAGGCGGTGAAGATCGCCAGCCCTTTGGTGTTCGTGGCCGAGAACGTGAAGGGGCTGCTGATGAACCACAGCAAAGCCTTCTATCAGGAGATCATCAGCGATTTTCGCAATCTGGGATACGACGTTTCAGCCAAGCTCTATCTCGCGGCGGATTACGGCGTTCCGCAAATGCGCGAGCGCGTGTTTATCGTCGGCACGCGGGGCCGCGCCAAATCGTTTCGGCCACCTGATCCAGCGCTGGCGGCCAGCGAGAGGATCACAGCGCGACAGGCTGTGGATGATTTGCGGAGCGTTCCCGAGTCTCCTGACATAAATCATATTTGGAGCCGCGCGCTGTCAAGCACAGAGCAGGGCAGCCGCCATCTCAAGCCAGATCGGCCCGCCGACACCATACGCGCCGAATGCCATGGCAACATCCAGTTTCACTATGACCTGAAACGCCGCATCTCAATGCGCGAAGCCGCGCGCTTTCAGTCGTTTCCAGACAATTTCATCTTCAAGAGCGGCTTGCGGGAAACCGAGCGTCAGATCGGCAACGCTGTCCCGCCAGTGCTCGCCTGGCACATTGCGAACGCGGTGCGGGACTGCCTTGAATGACGCGCGAGGAATTCGAGGCTGTTCTTGACGCGACCGCCGAACAACTCGGCAGGGAAATCCGTGAATCTGCGAAATACCACGCCCCAGCGGCGTTTGAATTGCGCGTGCGGGAGGTGCTTGCATCGGTCGCTCGGGGCAAGGACATCGCCATCAACCCCACTTTCCATCCTCATGCCTTCCCGGACATTCGCGCCAATGGCTACGGCGTCGAGATCAAGACGACGGCCAAGGATTCATGGCTGAGCGTTGGCAACAGCGTTTTTGAGGGCATGCGCGACGCCACTGTGGAAAACATTTATGTGATATTCGGGAAGATGGGTGGAATGCCTTCGGTCAAGTGGGGGCGGTATGAGGAGCGGATAACGCATGTGCGCATTTCCCATGCGCCGCGCTTCGTGATTGAGATGGACCGGGATTCATCGCTGTTTGGCAAGATGGACATCGGCTATGATGATTTCTCCAAGCTGCCGCCGGAAGACAAGATGCGCCATATTCGGCAATATTCCCGCGGCAGGTTGAAATCTGGCGAGCGGCTGTGGTGGCTTGAAGACGAGAACACCCAGGGCATACCTCTGGAAGTCAAGCTTTACATGGATTTGCCGCCACTGGAGAAAACCAAGCTTCGCGCGGAAGGCGCTCTCTTGTTTCCGCAAATCGTCGGTGGCAGCCGGGTGAAGAATAAATACAACGACGTGGCGTTCTTTTTCTTGAATTATCACAATGTGTTCTGTCCTCAGACCCGCGATCTTTTCTCTGCCGGAAGTGTTGCAGGAAAAGAGCGGGGCGGAAACTACTTGCTTCGCGCGCTGAAGAACATAGAGGAGGAAATGATTGCCGCCGCTCAGCGGCTGGAGATAGATCTATTTGAGGAGTATTGGGAGGAAGCAGTGCCCCCGGAGCGCCGCATCGCTGAATGGTTGCGGCGAGCCGATCAGCAAGCCAGCGGATGGAAGCCTTCTGAAGTGTTGTTTTTAGGTGGAATGCCTTAGAGTCTGTTTCGAAAGTTATTGAAGTATTACAAAGCTTTATAAGCATGAGAGCGATTGGGGCCGGGCGCAGAAAAATCACGGTGTGGAGGCTGAACCTGAGGTTTTACTAGTCTTCGGCCAGCATGCGGCAATCCTCCTCGAATAAAGCAACTGTCTACCTTGAGCCGTAAGTGACTCATCCGACTCGAGAACTTTCGAAACAGACACTTAGAGTCCGTTTCGAAAGTTCATGAAGCATTACAGAGCTTTCTGAGCATGAGACGGATTGAGGCGAGGCGCAGAAAAATCAGGCTGGTGAGGTTGAGGTTTTCCCAGTCCTTGGCCAGCCTGCGGCAACGGTTCAACCAGGCGATGGTG
>JANOTU010000373.1:0-9748 GCA_031416515.1 Hyphomicrobiales bacterium | reverse complement strand
GGGTTACCCCTCATCTTGAGGTGCGAGCCCTTGCGAGCCTCAGGCTGAGGGGGTGGGTTATCCCTCATCCTGAGGTGCGTGCCCTTGCGAGCCTCAGGCTGAGGGGGTGGGTTACCCCTCATCCTGAGGTGCGAGCCCTTGCGAGCCTCGAAGGACCGCTGCCACATCATCTACAGCGCCTCGACAAAGCTGATCGGCTGGCCGTGGGCTTCGCCGATGATTTCGCCGTCCCACATGACTTTGCGTCCACGAATGATTGCGCCTTGCGGCCAGCCGGTGACGGTCATGCCGTCATAAGGCGTCCAGCCGCAGCGGCTTTGCATGTTGTGGTTGGTGATTGTGCGGGTGCGGGTGAGATCGACGATGGTGAAATCGGCGTCATAGCCTTCGGCGATGCGGCCCTTGCGCGCGATGCCGAAGATGCGGTTGGGCCCATGTGAAGTCAAGTCAACGAAGCGCTCGATGGTCAACCTGCCTTTGCTCACGTGGTCGAGCATGACAGGAACGAGAGTTTGCACGCCGGGCATGCCGGAGGGAGAATGCGGATAGGGCTTGGCCTTCTCCTCAACTGTGTGTGGCGCGTGGTCGGAGCCCAGTACATCGACGATGCCGGAATTCAGCGCGGCCCAGATGGCGGCGCGGTGATGGGCCTCACGCACCGGCGGGTTCATCTGCAGGCGGGTTCCGAGCCTTGCATAGTCATCAGAGGAGAGGGTGAGATGATGCGGGATCACCTCCACCGTGGCGATGTCCTTGTGGGCGGCGAGCAGCGGCATTTCTTCTGCCGTGGAGACATGCAGCACATGGATGCGTTTGCCCTCGGCCCGCGCGATACGCAGCAGCCGTTCGGTGCACGCCCGCGCGGCTTCAACATCGCGCCAGACGGGGTGGCTGGCGGCGTCGTCCTCGCGCTGTTCGGTTTTGCGGGCGCGCAGGCGGTATTCGTCCTCGCTGTGGAAGGCGGCGCGGCGGCGGATGTTTTTGAGGATGGCGGCAACGCCTTCGTCATCTTCCACCAGCAGCGAACCGGTGGAGGAGCCCATGAACACCTTGACCCCAGCGCAGCCGGGCAGCTGCTCCAGCGCGCCAAGATCGTTGGCATTCTCGCGGGTGCCGCCCATGTAGAAGGCAAAATCGCAGAACATGCGGTTGGTGGCGCGGGTGATCTTGTCAGCCAACGCTTCGGCTGTGACGGTGAGCGGGTTGGTGTTGGGCATTTCAAACACGCCCGTGACACCGCCCATCACGGCGGCGCGGGAGCCTGATTCCAGGTCTTCCTTGTGTTCAGCGCCGGGTTCGCGGAAATGCACCTGGCTGTCGATGACGCCGGGGAGAATATGCAGGCCCCGGCAATCAATCACCTCAGCCGCCTCGGCGAAATGACCGAGGCCTGCGATGCGGCCGTGGGCTATGGCAACATCGCGCACGCCCACGCCGTCGTGATTGACAATGGTGCCGCCTTTGAGGATCATGTCGAATGTCATGTGCTGTCCTTGATTGTCTGTAGCCCCTTCCGTAAATGGGTAAGCCTCATGACGCAACAGCCAGAGTTTCCGCCAAGTGTTTTACCCGAACGCGCCATTTTGCGCATCGATGGCGCTGAGGCGCGGCAATATCTGCATAATCTGGTGACGGCGGACATTGAGCACCTGAAAGATGGCGAGGCAGCTTATGGCGCTTTGCTCAGCCCGCAGGGAAAAATTCTGGCGGACTTCTTCATTCTGGCGGAGGGCGATGGCTTTCTCATTGATTGCGCCGCTTCGCAGAAGGCTGATTTGCTGAAGCGGCTGGCGATGTACCGGCTGCGCGCCAAGATCGGCATTGCTGAAGTCGCAGACCTGGAGGTGGTTGTGTCGCCAACGTCTGGGCGCTACCGCGACCCACGGCTTGGCCTTCTGGGCTGGCGCGACATGGTGCCCAAGGGTTCGGTGGCCGAGGCAGCAGGCTATCATGCGGCGCGAATCAAGGCGGGGCTGGCTGACAGCGATGCTGATCTGGGTTCGGGCGAATTCTTTCCGCATGAGGCCAATTTCGATCAGTTTGGGGGTGTGAGTTTTACCAAGGGTTGTTACGTGGGCCAGGAAATCGTCTCGCGCATGGAGCACAGGGGAACGGCGCGGAACAGGATTCTGCCAGTGGCGATGGAAGCACCCAAGGGAACGGAAATCCGCAGCGGGGAGAAAGTTCTGGGCACGGTGCTTTCCTCAGCGGGCGGGATATCGCTGGCGGTGCTGCGGCTGGACCGGCTGGATGGGGCTGTGAAAGTTTTGAAGCCGGACTGGGTGCGGTATGATGTGCCGCATGAATAAACTTCATGTTTTTTTCCTCCCCCCATTGCGGGGGAGGTGGCGCGAAGCGCCGGAGGGGGGCCTTGCGGCGAGTCCCGTATCCTCCTGCCAGGCCCCCCTCCGTCATGCTGCGCATGACACCTCCCCCGCAAGGGGGGGAGGAAAGATAAGTCACGCTCATGCGCCCTCATCCTCATACCAGGTGCGGCCATCGCGCTCGATCAGGGCGACTGCCGCGGATGGTCCCCAGGTGCCGGAGGTATAGGGTTTGGGCTGGTCGCTGGCGGCCTTCCAGGATTCGAGAATGGGATCAATCCAGTCCCATGCCGCTTCCACTTCATCGCGGCGCATGAACAGGGTCTGGTGGCCGCGCACCACATCCATCAGCAGGCGCTCATAGGCGTCGGGGTTGCGCACGCCAAAGGCGTCGGCAAAACTCATATCCAGCGGCACATGCTGCAACCGCATGCCGCCGGGGCCGGGATCCTTGATCATCAGCCAGAGCTTGACACCTTCATCGGGCTGCAGGCGGATGACCAGGCGGTTGGAGGCGATGGTGCCAGCGGAAGGCTCGAACACCGAATGCGGGATGGGCTTGAAAGTGACAACGATTTCTGACTCGCGCTTTTGCAGGCGCTTTCCCGTGCGGAGATAAAAGGGCACCCCGCTCCAGCGCCAATTGGCGATCTCGGCCTTGATGGCCACAAAAGTTTCCGTCTTCGATGAGGGTGCCCCAAGCTCCTCAAGATAGCCCGTGACAGCGCCGCCATGGCTAGCGCCCGCACGGTATTGGCCACGCACCACGGATTCGCCGGTGACCGGCTTCAACGATTGCAGAACCTTGAGTTTTTCATCGCGCACGGAATCTGCGGCAATCGAAGTGGGCGGCTCCATGGCGACAAGACAGAGAAGCTGGAGCATGTGGTTCTGCACCATGTCGCGCAATGCCCCCGCCGTGTCATAATAGCCAGCGCGGCCTTCAACGCCCAGAGTCTCCGCCACCGTGATCTGCACATGGTCAATGTGGGCGGAATTCCACAAAGGCTCAAACAGCGCATTGGCAAAGCGCAGCGCCATCAGGTTCTGCACCGTCTCTTTGCCGAGATAATGATCAATGCGGTACACCGAAGGCTCAGGAAAGACTTTGCCGATGGCGTCATTGAGGGCCCGCGCCGATGCGCCCGACGTGCCCAGCGGCTTTTCGATGACCACGCGGGTCTTGGGCGTCACCAGCCGATGGGCGCCAAGACGCGCGCATATTCCGCCGAAGAGATCAGGGCCAACGGCGAGATAGAACACTCGAACCCGGTCGGCGCCCTGCGCCAGGGCTTTCTCAAGATCACCCCAGCCCGCTTCTTCACTGGCCTCCACCGTCACATAATCGAGCCGCGCCAGGAAGCGCTTGCACATCTCGTCGCTGCGCAAGGGTGCGGCCACATGGGCTTCAATCGCCGCCAGCGCCATCACCCGGAAGGCATCTGCGGTCACCCTCCGGCGCGAGGCTCCGATGATGCGGGCGCCGGCTGGAATCTGGCCCTGTAGATCGCGGTGAAACAGGGCCGGCAATAATTTTCGTTGCGCCAGATCGCCAGTGGCTCCAAACACCACAAGGTCAAAGAGTTCGACAGGAATGATCCGTGTTGTCATGGGGGAACGTGAGTCCGGCTATGTTGCAGTGCAATAACTCTTTAGAGCCAAACACGCAACTGAGCAATGTTTAGAGACGGAGAGTGGCATGATTGTTTGTTGTGGCGAAGCGCTGATCGACTTTTTGCCGCGCGAGGGCGGCACCTATCAGCCCTTGAATGGCGGGTCGATATTCAATACCGCAATTGCTTTGGGCAGGCTTGGGGTTGCCACGGGTTTTTTCAGCGGACTCTCCACGGATTTTTTCGGCGACAGCCTGAAGCAGGGCCTCAAAGCCAGCGGGGTTGATCTCAAATATGTGAAGATCTGGGACCGGCCCACCACGCTCGCCTTTGTCAAGTTCGACGGCGGCCATGCGCGCTATTCGTTTTTTGATGACAATTCCGCCAGCCGGATGCTGGTGAAAAAAGACCTGCCCAAGCTCGCTGCAAAAGTGACGGCCCTGCATTTTGGCTCGATCAGCCTGATCCCGGAACCGGGCGGTGCCACTTTGGAGGTCCTGATGAAACGCGAAACCAAAACCCGGGTGATTTCGCTTGATCCCAATATCCGCCCCAGCCTGATCAAGAACCGCCGCAGCCATCTCGCTCGTCTCAACCGTCTGATCGCCATGTGCGACATCCTGAAAATTTCCGATGAGGATGTGAAGTGGATGACCGGCAAAACCGATCTCACAGGGGCCGCGCGGAAATGGCTGAAGGCGGGCACCAAAATCGTCGCCATCACCAAGGGTGGGGAAGGCGTTGAGGCCTTTACCAAGCGTTTTGCCATCAGCCTGCCCGCGGTGAAAGTCAAATTGGCGGATACTGTGGGCGCTGGCGATACCTTCACGGCGGGCCTGCTTGCGGCTCTCACCCGGCAGAAGCGCCTAGCCAAGCCGGAGCTTGCCGCCATCGGCGAAGAAGCCCTGCGCGAGGCCTTGAGCTTTGCCGCCCAGGCCGCCGCCATCACCTGCTCCCGCCCGGGCGCTGATCCGCCCTGGGCCAGGGAGCTTGCTTGACCGCACCCCGGTTCCAGCATAGGCCTTGCCCCATGACACAGGCGAGACATGTCAAGCTGTTCAAGAGCGGTCGCAACCAAGCAGTGCGAATCCCGCGCGGCATGGAATTGCCGGGCGAGGACGTTATTATTCGACGTGAAGGTGCAAAGTTGATCATCGAGCCAGCGGGGTTGATGTCGTTGCTGGAAGCTTTCGCCAATCTGCCGCCGCTGACGGATGAAATGGATCCTATTGAGGAATTGCCCATCGAGCCATTCGAGCTGTGACATTTCATCTTTTCAGCACCATCATGGCTCCATGCCAAAGGCTAGAAGGATTGACCCATTGGCTCCCCAATCTCCGTCATCCCGGCGAAAGCCGGGACCCATGGTTCGGCTTGAAAAGGTCGCAATTGTTGGGTCTCCGTCACGGTGAGAGGTGGGTCCCGGCTTTCGCCGGGATGACGGAAACAGGCGGTGAACGAATTATCTCATATGCCCGTTGGTCTCAGGCATTGATCATACGCTTGATGGCCTGGTTGCCAAGCTGGCAGAATTGGCTGCGCTAGCCCCCATGGAATTCCCCGTCGATGCCGTCATTTCGCAACTGAGCGCGGAACTGGCGCGCGCGCCTTGTGCTGTGCTTGTCGCGGAACCGGGCGCTGGCAAAACCACGCGGGTGCCGCTCAAATTACTGAGCGCCGATTGGCTCAGGGGCCAGAAAATTGTGATGCTGGAGCCGCGCAGGTTGGCGGCGCGCGCGGCGGCGCGGCGGATGGCGGAGACGCTGGGCGAGGAGGTGGGCGATACGGTTGGCTATACGGTGCGGCTGGATCGGAAAGTCTCGAAATCCACCCGCATTGAAGTGGTGACCGAAGGAATTCTCACGCGGCGGCTGCAAGGCGATCCCGAGCTTGCTGGTGTGGGGCTGGTGATCTTTGATGAGTTTCATGAGCGCTCGTTGGATGGCGATCTGGGATTGGCGCTCACTTTGGACGTGCAGCGCGGGCTTCGTGATGACCTCAAAATACTGGTGATGTCGGCGACGCTGGATGCTGCGCGCGTCTCGGCCCATTTGGGACATGCGGCGGTGATTGATGCGCCGGGCCGGGTTTTCCCCGTTGCGACCCGCTATGAGGGCAAGGCCCAGCGCCAGACCATCGCCCAGGATGCGGTGCGCGCCATTCATCTGGCGCTGAAAGAGACCGACAAAAGCATCCTGGTGTTTCTTCCCGGCGAAGCGGAAATCCGCCGCACGCAAGCAGCCCTCACAGCGCTGCCGCAAAATGTCGTGGCGCGCCCCCTCTATGGGGCCATGGACTTTGCCGAGCAGGATGCCGCGATCAAGCCTTCTGCTGCCGGTGAGCGCAAAATCGTGCTCGCCACCACAATTGCCGAAACCAGCCTCACCATTGAAGGGATTGGCGCTGTGATCGATACAGGCTTCAAGCGCGTGCCCCGTTTTGATCCGGCCTCCGGCATGACGGCGCTGGAAACCATTCGCGTCTCGCTGGCCTCTGCCGATCAGCGCCGCGGACGCGCAGGAAGGTTGGGACCGGGTGTGTGTTACCGCCTGTGGCCCGAGGCGGAGATGCGGGCGCTGAAAGCCCATGACTTGCCCGAAATTCTTGTCGCTGATCTGGCGCCCTTGATGCTCGAACTGGCGGCATGGGGTGTGGTGGACGCCAAATCCCTTGCCTGGCTTGATCCGCCGCCCCTGGCCGCCTCCGCCCAGGCGCAGGATTTGCTGAAACGCCTTGAGGCCATTGATGAGCAGGGCCGGATCACGCCTACAGGCCGTGCCATGGTGAAGCTGCCGCTGCACCCGCGCCTCGCCCACATGGTGGTGCGGGGACATAGTTTCCGCGCCGCAGAACTGGCGGCCTTTCTCTCCGAGCGCCCCAGCGGCGCTGGCGCTGACATTGCCGCAAGGCTTGAACAAGCGCGAGGCCGCATCCGCGCGTCGGCCAAACAGATCGCGCAGATATCCGGCATCAAAGCTGACACAACCGATATGGGATTTGGCGTGCTCGTCGCGCTCGCCTGGCCCGACCGCATTGCGCAAGCCCGTGGCGGCGACCGGCGTTTTCGCATGTCAGGCGGTGGCGGCGCTGTATTGCCGGAGCATGACGCGCTCAGCGTCCACGATTGGCTCGCGGTTGCGACCACCGATGGCGCGGCAGGCGATCAGAAGATTTACCTGGCAGCGCCACTCAGTCTGGCGGAAATCGAAACGCATTTCGGCGAGCAGATTTTGGAGACCGAGAGCGTGAATTGGGATTCCCGCGCCAGGGCTGTGAGCGCTGTCCGCCAGCGCAAGTTCGGAGCGCTGGTGCTGGAGGAAAAACCAATTGCCAAGGCTGATCCAGAGCTCATGAGCGCTGCCATGGTTGCGGGTCTGCGCGACATGGGGCTTGGCCCGCTGCCCTGGAGCGAGGCCAGTCAGTCATTGCGTGCCCGCGCGCGCTTCCTGGCGCGGCTGTTTCCCGAAGCGGGCTGGCCTGATCTCTCCGATGAAGCGCTTCTTCTGGGCCTTGATGACTGGCTGAAACCCTATCTCGCCGGCATCACCCGCAAATCCCATCTCGACCGGCTCGACATGCGCCAGATTGTCCTAAGCCTCATTCCCCGTGACCTGCAAGCCCGCATGGAGAGACTGGCCCCGGTGCGGATTGAAGTGCCATCAGGAGCGGGTGCGCGCATTGATTATGAAACCGAGGGCGATCCGGTGTTGCGGGTCAGGCTCCAGGAAATGTTCGGCCTGGCGCGAACCCCAGCCATCGCCGAGGGCCGCAGCCCCTTGCGGATCGAACTCCTCTCGCCGGCAGGCCGCCCCCTGGCGGTCACGCAGTCACTGGAAACCTTCTGGAGCAACGGTTACCCATCAGTCCGCTCCGACATGCGCGGGCGCTACCCCAGGCATTCCTGGCCCGAAGACCCGCTGAATGCCGCGCCGGTCAAGCCCAGACGCTTGCGCTAATGCTTGACCTCTCCCCCCGCCCCTGCCAAAGGCTCCAGCCAGCATGATCCCCACATCCCACATCCGAAATTTCTCCATCATCGCCCATATTGACCACGGTAAATCAACCCTGGCCGACCGGCTCATCCAACTCTGCGGCGCTGTCGCTGACCGCGACATGGTGAGCCAGATTCTCGATTCCATGGACCTGGAGCGCGAGCGCGGCATCACCATCAAGGCCAACACCGTGCGCCTCGATTACACCGCCAGGAACGGCGAAAAATATGTGCTGAACCTGATCGACACGCCAGGCCATGTCGATTTCGCCTATGAGGTCTCGCGCTCCCTTGCCGCATGCGAAGGCTCGCTTCTGGTGGTGGACGCCAGTCAGGGCGTTGAAGCCCAGACACTGGCCAATGTCTATCAGGCGATCAACAACAACCACGAGATCGTTCCCGTTCTCAACAAGGTCGATCTCCCGGCAGCAGAGCCTGAGCGCATTCGCCAGCAGATTGAAGACGTGATCGGCATTGACGCCTCGGGCGCCATTCCCATATCCGCCAAAAGCGGGCTTGGCGTGCCGGAGGTGCTCGAAGCCATCGTCCACCGCCTGCCGCCCCCCAAAGGTGACCGCGATGCGCCGCTGAAAGCGCTGCTTGTCGACAGCTGGTATGATTCCTATCTCGGCGTGGTCGTCCTTGTACGGATCATTGACGGTGTGATGAAAAAGGGTCAGCGCGTCAAGCTGGTCTCCACCAATGCCATTTACCAGTTGGACCGCGTCGGCGTCTCGCGGCCCAAGCGCGAGATGGTGGATGAGCTTGGCCCCGGCGAGATCGGCTTCTTCACAGCGTCGATCAAGGAAGTGGGCGATACCCGCGTCGGCGACACCGTGGTGGATGACCGGGCGCCGCATGTCACACCGCTTCCCGGCTTTCGCCCCGCGCAGGCTGTGGTGTTCGCAGGGTTTTTCCCCGTTGATGCCGCGCGCTTTGAGGATCTGCGCGAGGCCATGGGACGGCTTCGCCTCAATGACGCCAGCTTCTCCTACGACATGGAATCCTCCGCCGCACTTGGCTTTGGCTTCCGCTGCGGCTTTCTCGGCCTGCTGCACCTCGAAATCATCCGTGAACGGATCGAGCGCGAGTTCAATGTCGATATCATCACCACGGCACCCTCGGTCATCTACAAGGTGAACCTGCGCGACGGCGCCCAGATCGAGCTGCACAACCCCGTCGACCTGCCCGACCAGACGCTGATCCTCAACATCGAAGAGCCGTGGATCGAAGCCACCATTCTGGTGCCCGATGAATATCTGGGCTCGATTCTCAAGCTCTGCGAGGACCGCCGCGGCCGCCAGAAGCAGCTCACCTATGCGGGCGCGCGGGCCATGGTGGTCTATGATCTCCCCCTCAACGAGGTGGTATTTGATTTTTACGACCGGCTGAAATCGGTGAGCCGCGGCTATGCCAGCTTCGACTATAAGCTGGTGGGCTACGCCGAAGGCGATCTCGTGCGCCTTGCCATCCTCGTCAATGCCGAACCAGTCGATGCGCTGGCGATGATCGTCCATAAAGCGCGGGCCGAGCAGCGTGGCCGGGTGATGTGCGAGAAGCTCAAAGAGCTGATCCCGCGCCACATGTTCCAGATTCCCATCCAGGCGGCGATCGGTGGCAAGATCGTGGCGCGCGAAACGCTCTCCGCCATGCGCAAGGACGTCACCGCCAAATGCTATGGCGGCGATATTTCCCGCAAGCGCAAGCTCCTCGACAAGCAAAAAGAGGGCAAGAAGAAAATGCGCCAGTTCGGCAAGGTCGAAATCCCGCAGGAGGCCTTTATTTCAGCGCTGAAGATGGATGAGAATTGACGGCAATTC
>JANOTU010000372.1:0-1651 GCA_031416515.1 Hyphomicrobiales bacterium | reverse complement strand
GGCCGCGCACAGGCGTTTGACGTCATTGATGAGCGATTCGAGCACCATGCGACGCTTGAATCAAAATCCGCGCTGCCCGGCCATGAGTCAAACCAGCGCACCCACCAGTTCAACCCTGAAAGTCACATTGAGAATTGCTGGGTTGCTGATGCTTGCCAAAGAGGTGATCAAAGCCCAAGCCAATTTTGAAGTGGAGGTCCTCGATCTCAGCCTTCTCACCTCGCAGTATGCGCGCCTCATTCACCCGTGCAAGGCCTGCGTTTCGACGGCCATGCCGCTGTGCCATTGGCCGTGCTCTTGCTATCCCAATTTCGCCATGGGCCAGGTGAGCGACTGGATGAGCGACATCTATCCCATGTGGGCGGCAGCGCATGGGGTGATGATCGTAACCCCGGTCAACTGGTATCAAGCCCCTTCCGGCCTCAAGGCCATGATCGACCGCCTCGTCTGCGCCGATGGCGGCAACCCGGACCCCACCACCACCGATGGCAAAGACCCGGATCTCGCCAAGCAAATCGAGATGCGGGGGTGGAACTATCCGCGCCATCTCGCGGGCCGGGTCTTTTCAGTTATCGTCCACGGCGATTCCGCAGGTGTTGAGAACCTCCGCCGCATTCTCACCGACTGGCTCTCCGACATCGGTCTCATTCAGGCGGGCCACAAGTCCGCACTGGGTGCGTATATCGGCTATATGGGAACCTACGCCGAGAATCACCTCGATCTCGACAAGGACGTGGCTGTTCAGGAAGAGGTGAACACCGCAGCGGCAGCGTTGGTTGAGGCGGTCAGGATGATGCGATCCGGAAATCTGGCCCAGCCCGACGCAAAGCTGGGTGAGACGCGGCCGAAATAGTCAGACCCCGAGGCCAGACACGCAAGTGTTTTCCTGGGAGCGCGGGCGTCTCGCCCGCGCTCCCAGCGTCACGCTGCTTCCGCCTTGCGCGTTGCCACGACCTGATCGGCTGCGCGCCCGGTGAGTTCTGCCATGTGATCGTGGGTGTAGGTGAAGGTGCCCACGCCCGAGGTGGCCGAGCGCAGTTCGATGATCAGCGAGCCCATTTCCGATTCCGGCATATGCGCGCTTACCGTGTCCCAGCCGGGCCAGCCCTCGCGGCCGTCAAAGCCCAGCAATTGCCCGCGGTGCCCGGTGACGATCTGGTTGACACGCGATGTGGCGTCATTGGGCACATGAATTTCGACGGCCACAACCGGCTCCAGCAGCACCGGCGCGCAAGTGGGCATGCCCTCGGTCATGGCGATGCGCGCGGCCTGCTTGAAGGCCATTTCAGAGGAATCGACATCATGGTAGCTGCCGTCTGAAAGGTTGACGTTGAAATCAACCACGGCAAAGCCCAAAGGCCCCCGCCCCATCCACTCGCGCACCCCCATTTCAACCGCCGGAATATATTGCTTGGGCACCACGCCGCCGGTGATGGTGTCGGTGAACACAAAGCCATCTCCGCGCGGCAGCGGCTTGATCTCGACGACGATGTCGCCAAACTGGCCATGGCCGCCGGATTGTTTTTTATGCCGTCCGCGAAGCTGCGTCGATTTGCGGATGGTTTCTTTGTAGGCGATGCGGCGCGGCCGGGACTGGGCCTTGATGCCGAACTTGGCTTCAAGCCGCTCCAGCGCCACACGAATGTGCATG
>JANOTU010000371.1:0-14021 GCA_031416515.1 Hyphomicrobiales bacterium | reverse complement strand
GGAAATCAACAGAAAGTCGTTCTCTCGAAATGGCTTGTCCGTGAGCTGAAGCTGCTCATTATCGATGAACCAACTCTTGGTGTCGACATTGGTGCAAAGTCAGATATTGTTGAAATCGTACGCAAACTCGCCGACAACGGTGCTGCTGTTCTGGTCATTTCATCTGAATTTGAAGAACTGCTCGCCATGAGCGACCGTATCCTGGTCTTGCAGGATGGAAAACTCACCAACCAGCTTGATCGCCGCAACATCGCATCAGAAGAGGTCCTTCATCATGCAGTCCAAAGCTAATGTGACAGTGGCCGCTCCCGCGCCCGTTAGTCTCCCCAAAGCTAAACAAATCCAATGGCGCGACTTTGTGGTCTATATTTTCTTTGCGATTGTCCTGGTGTTTTTTGCAATTACGATTGGTGACAAGGGCTTTCTCTCCGTCGCAAACCTTTTCAACATCACGCGCACCACATCGATGATCGCCATCATGGCCATTGCCATGACGTTCGTCATTGCGGCAGGCGAGCTTGATCTTTCAATCGGCTCATCGGCAGCACTTTCCGCATTGGTTGCAGCGCTCACCATGGCAGCTGGCTATGGCATGGTGGCGGGTGTCGCCATGGGCATTCTGAGTGGCCTTGCTGTTGGAGCGCTCAACAGCTTTTTCGTCAATATTTTCAGGATTCCCTCGTTTCTGGTGACCTTGGGTTCAATGCAATTGATCCGCGGCCTGGACATGCGCTTGACCTATACAAAACCTGTGGCAATTTCGGAAGCGACATTCAACAGCTTCTTTGGCAGCGGAAAAATTGGCCCTGTTCCATCACTCTTTGTCTGGTCGCTTGTCGTCGTGGTCGTTTGCCATATTGTGTTGCGATACACCACATTCGGGCGGCAGGTACTGGCAACAGGCGGCAACCCAGTGGCCGCGCGATACTCCGGTGTTCCGGTTGAACGCATCAAGATGTATTGTTTTCTGCTCAGCGGGGCTGCAGGCGCGCTTGCCGGACTTCTTTATTCGGGCATGATGCAAACAGCACGCTATACATTTGGAACAGGCGCGGAACTGGCAGCGATTGCAGCCGTTATTCTCGGCGGCACGAGCCTATTTGGCGGCAAAGCCACAGTCATCGGCACGTTCGTCGGCGCGCTTTTGATTGGAACCATCAACAATGGCTTGATCATCATGGGGCTTGATGTCAGCGAACAGATGATGATTGCCGGGGGCTTGATAATTCTGGCCGTTGCGTTTGGCCGCCGACCTACAAAAACGTGACGCAAAAGCAGCTGATGCAGTCTTCATGACGTGATTGACACCTAAGGTTTGATATGTCCGAAAAATCGATTGAAAAAGAGAAGTCACATTATTCCGTTCTGATCATCGGCGCAGGCATCAATGGCTGCGGTACATTTCGTGATCTCTGTCTTCAGGGCATCGATTGCCTTCTGGTGGACCGTGTCGACGTTTGCAGCGGCGCCAGTGCAGCGCCGTCACGCCTTATTCATGGTGGCATCAAATATCTCGAAACCAGTGAATTCCGGCTGGTGCGTGAATCTGCCATGGAGCGGAACCGTCTGCTCCGCAATGCCCCCCACTATGTGAAGGCGCTGGAAGTTGTGTTCCCTGCCAAGTCATGGTTTGGAGGCTTGCAGGACGCCGTGCTTGGCTACCTCGGCTTCAAGGCGCGCATCAAGGAGCGTGGCGCGCTGCTCATCGAAATTGGCCTGCGCATCTATGATTTCTATAACCGCAAGGTAAAAGCCCTGCCGGATCACCGCTTCTTCGGCAAAAGCGCGTTGCGGGAAAATTTTCCCGCTGTCACCCAGGACGCGGTTGCAGCCGGTCTTTACTATGAAGGCCGCGTGACTCACGCCGAACGATTGGGCCTGGAGCTTGTTCTGGATGGTCTTGCCGCCCACCCCCAAAGCGCACTGCGCACCTACACCGAGGTTGAAGGAAAGCCACAGCAAGGCACATTTACACTGAAGGATCTTGTGACCGGAGAAACCCATAAGGTCACGGCAGATGTCGTGATCAATGCGGGTGGTGCCTGGATCGACAAGGTCAATGACAGCCTCGGTATCACTTCCAGCTATATGGGTGGTTCGAGGGGTGCCCATCTCATCGTCAAGCATGAAGGCCTGTTGCGGGCAACTCAGGGCCGCATGATGTATTTCGGCTGCAAGGATGGCCGCTTCAATCTGCTCTATCCTTTTTTCGGCAATGTGCTTTTGGGCTCGACCGACCTTGCCCAGCAGGACCCGGATCTCGCCCATTGCAGTGCTGAGGAAGCGGACTACCTTTTGTCCGTCGTCAGCGAAATCTTCCCGGAGATCAAACTCACACGCGATGACGTGATCTTGACCTACTCGGGTGTGCGGCCCCTGCCGCGCGCCAATGGCAAGGACATTGGCGATGTCTCGCGCGACCACAGCATCGGTCGCGATGTGCTGCCGCAAACAGGCATTCCCGTCCTGTCATTGATTGGCGGCAAATGGACAACCTTCCGCGCCTTCTCGGAACAATCCTGTGATGCCGTGTTGACGCTGCTTGGCAAGCCGCGTTCAGTTTCGACTGTGGATTTGCCAATTGGCGGCGGACGCGACTATCCCCGCGATGAAAACAGCCGCAATGCCATGGTAAGCAAGATTGGAACACGCGGTGGTGAGTTGCTGGATCGCTATGGCACCAGGGCTCTGGCTGTGCAGGAATTCGCAGCAACGACCCAGGACCGCCCAGTGTCATCGCTCCCTGGCTACAGCACCGGTGAAATCACTTACATTTGCGCCCACGAAAACGTGCGCCATCTTGCCGACCTGCTTCTGCGCCGCACCGCCATCACCATGGAAGGCCTGCTCACGCCAGAGGCAATTCACGAAACGGCCGAGATTGCGGCTGATGTGCTGGGCTGGGACAAGGCCCGCACCAAGGCTGAAATTGAACATGCGCAGGCCGAACTTGCGCGCCGCAGTGTGAAGAATGTCAGGTCTGATGCAGCGCCGCGCTGACGGACTCCATCATGGCTGATCGTACATCGGCATAGGTCAGAGACGGTTGCAGGTCCGCAGTAGCGCCATAGGTCGTGGGATCAAAGTTCAGCCCCATGGCGCGGTAGGCTTCAGCAATACCGGCGCAGGCCCTGTCTGACCGCGTCACCGAAATGATCGCCCCCATTTGCACACAGCGCTGGTTCATGCGTTGCGCCACCCCCACAAGCTTGATGCGGCCTTCCGCATTGACGCTGTATTTGCCCGGACAATATTCATTTGGCAATTCACCGACCCGAGCGTCGATGCCAAGATTGTGCAGCGCTGTGGCGATGGCCGCCGAAAGTATCTCATAGCGCTTCATCATATGCTGATGCGGCTGCGCATGGGGCGCGATAATGGTAATGCCCAATGCGTTTTCATCAAACATCGTCAGCCTGCCACCCGTGCCGCGCTCAATGGGTTCGAAGCCACGTGTCCGCGCCAGTTCCTTCACCTGATTATAGTCAGGGTGTGTGGTATCCTGCGGTGAAAAGGCAGCCGTAGGTCGCGGACGCCGGAAGCGCAGAATGGCTTGATCGCCTGGGCGCAAGCCTGTTAATTGCCGCTTCACCCAAGCGGCATAATCCTGCGGGTGCGGGCGCGCGTCGGCGGGCAATTCCGTGTCATCGACGATCTGGAATGGCCCGCCGAAAACTTCCACTACGCAGACCTGGCCTTCCCGGCGCAGCCATAAAGTTCCATCTTTTCGATGGTTGCCGCAATCATGCGCTTGCGGCCCTCGGCCATGGCGTCTTCAAGCTGATAGTCACCCTTGGACCATACATCCAGCATGCCCTGGCGGAAGACGTGGCGCAGGTCGGTATCGGCATTGAACTTGTGCACGCCAGCTGCCTTGGCGGCTTGCACTTCGTCTTCTGGAATGCCGGAAGCTCCGTGCAGCACCAGTGGAATCTTCGTGGCGTCTCGAATTTCAAGTGTGCGCTGGATTGACAAGGGCTCAGGCTTCAAGCCGGGGATCACACCATGTACGATGCCCACTGAAATGGCGAGATAATCAACACCCGTTTCCTCAACGAAACGTGTGGCCTCCTCTACAGTGGTATAATAATCCTCCCAGTTCACGCTTTCACCAACGTCTGGAATCTTGCCCAATTCAGCTTCAACGGGAATGCCGAAGTCATGCGCAATCTCAACAATACGGCGCGTGGTGCGGATGTTTTCCTCAAACGGCAGATGCGCGCCATCATACATGATGGAGTTGAAGCCAAGCTTGATGGCTTCAAGGCATTCATCCCACGGGCCATGATCGAGGTGGATGACGAACTGCGCATCCGACTCCTCGGCGATGCGCTTGGTCATTTCAAAGCCGCGCTTCACGCCCACATGTGGCACCAGCGCCCGGCCGACTTGCAGAAACACCGGCGCCTTGGCCTGTTCTGCGGCCCGCACCAGCGCTTCCGTGGTTTCGTCATTGTGCATGTTGAAGGCACCCACGGCGTATTTGCCGGCGCGCGCGTCATCGATCAGTTGGCGTGGATTAGCCCAGGGCATGTCAAAGTCCTTCCTTCAGGAGATTCAAAAACTTTTTATGGTGGCGATGTGAGTGCGCACTTCAACGACGGAGTCTACGTCGAAAAGAAGCTCGCTGAGCACCCCTGCCGCCGGAGACTCGAGTGTTTCCGTCGCTTTTTCAGCTTCAATCTCGGCCAGTGGCTCGTCTTCGGCTACAGTGTCGCCAACGGCCTTCAGCCATTTGACGATCTTGCCTTCACTCATGCCCATGCCCCATTGGGGCAGCAGTACTTTGATATTCGGCATTATCAGTGTCCTTTCATTTTTGAACCGGTCACCTTGCGGACGGCATCCGCAATTTTTTCCGCATTCGGATAAAGCTGTTTTTCAAGCGCCGGGCTGAAGGGAATGTGTGTGTCCGGCGTGGTCACGCGGATGATCGGTGCCTTCAGGCTATCGAATGCCTGCTCGGCAACGATTGCGGAAATTTCCGCCGCAGCGCCACAGGTGCGATTGGCAGGGTCGGCGATGACCAGCCTTCCCGTGCGCGCCACTGAATTCAAAACCGCGTGTGAATCCAGCGGCACGAGCGTACGCGGATCAATGATCTCGACGGAGATACCCTCAGCTTCCAACGTCTTCGCAGCGAGAACAGCTTGTTGAACCGCAGACGAGATTGCGACAAGAGTCGCATCCGTACCGGCCCGCACCGTGCGCGCCACGCCAAAGGGAATGCGGAACTCACCATCCTGCACGTCTTCCTTCATGCCCCAGAGCAGACATGCTTCGAAAGACAGAACCGGATCATCCATATCGATAGCCGTGCGGAGAAGCCCCTTCGCGTCCGTCGGCGAAGCAGGCACCATGATCTTGAGACCCGGCATGTTCATGAACATCGGGTATGGTCGGTCTGAGTGATGTGCTGCCGTGCTCAGGCCATAGAACATGGCGGATCGGAACACGACTGGAAGTGATGCTTGCCCGCCAAACATGTAGCGGCTCTTGGCCACCTGATTGATAAACTGGTCCATCGCCATATAGAGGAAGGTGGAGTAGGAGAGATCAACAATGGGCCGTAGCCCCGTCATGGCGGCTCCTGCTGCTGCCCCCACCATTACCTCTTCCGAGATTGGTGTATTGCGAATGCGGTTGGCTCCGAACATCTGCAGAAAGTCGCCCTTGTCGGCGCGCGACTTGCCGCCGCCCATGGTGCCATAAACATTGGCCTCCACGTCTTCGCCCATGATGATGACGCGCTCATCAGCCGCCATGGCCTCGCGCTGTGCCTCGCCAATGGCACCGAGATAACTTGTAATAGTCATAATTTTGCTCCGAGTGGTTCGGTGTAAATATCTTTGAAGGCGACGGAGAGTTCCGGGTAAGGGCTCTCGTTGGCGAACGCGACGGAAGCATCCACTTCCGCCATCACCTCCGCTTCAAGACCTGATAGTGTCGCTTCATCGGCAACATCTTGTTCGAGCATATGGGCGCGGAACAGTTTGATCGGATCGCGCTTCAACCACGCGGCTTTCTGCTCTGCATCGCGATAATCAACAGCAAGCCGCAAACCCTCTGAGTGTTCATTGAAACGATAGGTTACAACTTCAACAAAGCTTGGCCCTTTACCAGCGCGAGCGCGGTCCACAGCCGTTCGCACGGCATCGTAAACTGTCAAAACACTCTGCCCGTCTTCAACGCGCACACCCGGCATGTCAAAACCTGCAGCACGGTTCGCCAACACACCCGCCGTCACTGTATGGGCCGGTGTGGACAGCGCATACTGATTGTTCTCACACAGGAATACGATCGGCAGTTTCCACACCGACGAAAGATTCATCGCTTCATAGAGACAGCCCTGATTGGCCGCTCCATCACCGAAGAAGGCAAGCGACACACGGCCATTGCCCAAGACTTTGCTCGACAAGGCCGCTCCGGTCGCAATGGGAATGGAGGACCCGACAATGCCTGATTCACCGAGGCTCCCGACTTTGAAGTCAGCCAGATGCATGGAGCCGCCTTTGCCGCCACAGACGCCCCAGGCCTTGCCCACAAGCTCTGCCATCAAAGGCCCCAGAGCTGCGCCCTTGCCTATAGGGTGGCCGTGGCTGCGGTGGTTTCCTGTCATGTAGTCGCCATCAGCCAAGGCCATCGTGGCTCCCACAACCTGGGCCTCCTGACCAATGGATGTGTGAACCGTGCCAGGAATTTCGCCGCGCTTCACCATCTTGGAGGCGCGTTCGTCGAAATAGCGGATGCGCAGCATGCGCCGCTGCATCTCCAGCAGCATGTCATTTGCCAAGGACTTTACACGTGTCATGGTTTTCCCTTCGGAGCATTGTTCATCAAATAATTTGCGCAGTTGACATCGGTGACCAGAACGTCAATCCATTTTCCAGCAAGTGCCGCAGCGAGAGCGGCGTGTTTGGCGGGGCCGCCTGCCACCACAATTTTCCGCCGCACCTTGCGCAGTTGGTCGAGCGTGATGCCGACAACATGCTCATCAAGCGCTGTCCGCACAGCTTCGCCTTTAGCGTTGATGAAGCGCTGATGCAATTGCCCCACTGCGCCCGCGGCGCGCACTTCCGCCAACTGCTGAGCCGTGAAGACATTGTCACCCGCGTCCAGCGGCCCATGGAAATCAGCTGGGCCAACGCCCACAAAGGCCACGTCAACGTCGTCCATCAATTTCAGCGCGGCCTGCACATGGGCATCGGCCAACGCGACTTTGCGCAGTTCGACACTTGGCACCACTCCCGGCGTGCGCAGATACACAGGTTCTGCGTCAAAAGCGCGGGCCACTTGCTGCGTGGCCAATGCCGCTTCGTGCTGCAAGCGGGGCGAACCAATATCCCCCAGCAACTCGACAACGCAAGCGATGCCCGCGTTGTGTTGCGTCGGAAATTGCCACGCCATCTCGCGCAGCGTCGTGCTCCACGAGGTCAACCCCAGAAGCGGACCATCAAACAATTCTCCAGGCAAACATTGGGCTGCCGCAGCCCCCAGTATTTTCTCAAGCCCGCTTTCACGGGCGGTGATATCGACGACATAAACCGCTTCCAGCCCGCAGGCTTCAGCCAGTCCGTCTTCGAGCTCTGGGTAAAGTCCTTCCGGTGGAACCACGATTGTGCGCACAATGCCATGGTCTTCTGCAAGTGCTAGAAAGCGCGACACGCTGGCCTGCGATATCCCCATGCCTTCAGCGATCTCGGCCTGGCGCTGCCCCTGCATGTAGTGCAAACGCGCAACCCGGGTGATCAGCCGCATCTGGTGCATGTCAAGGCGGGTCATGCGGTTGGAGGCCGGCTTCTTCATGGCATCTTCTCCGCCATCAAACGGAATGTGTCTTTCAGGCCGGGATAGATGCTGCGATAGGCCTCAAAAATTTCCGCATAGCGGGCATGCGATGAAGCATCTGGCGCGAAGCTTTTTTCAGTTCCCGTCATGGCGTCAGCGGCGGTGCGAATGTCCTTGTGCAAGCCAACAGCCGCAGCCGCATGAATGCCCGCGCCCAGCGCCGTGCTTTCCTGCTCACGGGCAAGCGTCACGCTGCGCCCCAAAACATTGGCAATGATCTGGCACCACAAATTGCTGCGTGATCCGCCGCCCAGCAGCACAATTTCATCAATGGCGCTGCCCGTGGTTTTTTCGACGCCCGCAGTGAGCAAGCGTTGTTCCAGCGCCAGCGATTCAAGCATGGCGCGGTACATGTGGGCCTTGCCGTGCAGTCCTGACAGTCCGACGAACGCGCCACGCGCATGACCATCCCAATAGGGTGTCATGGCGCCGGTCCAATAGGGCAGGCACAGAAGCTTGTCCGCCCCTTCGGGAATTTGCGCGGCCAGGGCTTCCAGCGCTTGCTCAGGCGTTTCACCCGGTTTCAATGTTTTGGCTTCAAGGCCCGATAGCTGCTCAACAAACCAGACGATGTTTTGCGTGCCACCACCAATGAAGGTTTCGAGAATATATGTGCCAGGCACTGGTCCACCCATGGTGCGATAGGCTTTTGCATGGCTGTAGGTGTCGGCATAAACGCCTGACACCGTTCCAGTTCCAATATTAAGATAGGCGCGGCCTGGCCGCGTGACGTTGCAACCGAGACCGGCCGATTGACCATCACCCGCGCCGACCACGACAGGCAAACCCTTTGCAAGGCCAAGTTCTGCAGCGGCCTTGGCCGTCAACCCGCCCGCGACAGCGCCCGGCGGCAGCAAACGGCTGACCTTGCCGCGATCCAACCCTGCCAATTCGAGAAGACCATCGTCATAGTCAAAACGCCGCAGATCAACGAGGCCTAGCGGATCAGCGCAGGCCCATGACGTGGCCCATTCGCCGGTGAGCTTTTGCACAAGATATCCTGCCACATCCACCACATGCGCTGTCCGCGCCATGGTTTCCGGCTCATGCTTTCTCAGCCACAATAATTTATACCAGGCCGGCGTGGGGTTCGGCGGTTTACCGGTGATGCGGTGAACTTCATCGGTGCCATGCGCCGCAACTTCCGCCGTGGCCCGAATATCCATCCAGGTGATCGCCGGGCGAATGGGATTTGCCTGATCATCAAGACAAACAAATGTTTCACGCTGATGGGTGATGGCGATGGCCGCAATGCGGTCTCCGCCTACGCTTGACACAGCATCGGCAATGGCAGCGGACGTGGCATTCCACCAGTCCGGCGCGTGCTGTTCCACCCAGCCCGACCGCACATGATCAAGACCATAGGCGCGGCGACCTGTGGCGATGGCCCTGCCCGCTTGATCCCAAACCACAGCTTTGCTGGCCGTTGTCGAACAGTCCACGCCAATGACGAGGTCCATGCTCATGCCAGCGCCCAGTCCGCCATCTCGTCATTCCACAGGCCCATGAGGTCGAGAAGATCAACGAGGTTGAAGCGGTTGCGCATGACAAAGCAATTCGCAACAGCCCAGTGCGCCAGTTCAGGCGGGATTGATGGATCAAGCGCGGCGAATGTCGATGGAGCGCCGGAGGCTTGCAGTGCTGGACGCAATTTCTCCGGTGGCTGCGCCATTTTGTTGAATTCAACGCAATGCTGCTTCCAGTTGTCAACGACGTCAACAAAACGGTCCCAATTTCGCGCAATCAAGGCCTGTTTCTTTTGGCAGTCGCGCAAACATTCATCGGCGATCGCCGCGCCGAGATGGCCAAAGGCCTTGCCAATACGCGCTTCCAGAGCGGCGGCATCAGGCTTTTTCAGCAGCGCCGGCTGTATCAAGTCGCCATCAATCACCCGTCGCCACAGCCGCGAGGCCACCAGCGTCGCCACCCCCACTTGCGCGCCATGCAGGCCAATGGGCTGGTGGCGGGCGGCGTGATGCAGATCAAGCATATGGCTGATCACGTGCTCAACGCCGGAGAGGCATGCGGTGGTATTGGAAATTCCGGATACGATGCCGCGCAACGCCAAAAGACGCGTGAGTTGCTCGACTGCTGTTGCTTCGCCTTGCGCCACGCCACTGGCCCATGTCGGCGGTTCGGCGGCAGCTGCTTTCAGCAGCGCCATGGACGCGGGATGAAAGGTGTCATCGAGGCCCACGAGGTTGGCGAGATACCAATCAGCTGGCGCTGTGAAAAGCGAAATCGCCTCGCCGAAACCTGATGTATTCAGTTGGCGCGGCGCGCCGCCTATTGTTGTGGTGTCAGCGAGGACAATGGTCGGCCAGCGCGACGGCACCGTTCGCTTTACCCCATTGCGCAAAATCACCGATACATTGTCGGTGAAGCCATCAACCGAGGCCGCCGTTTGCACCACAATCTGCGGAATGCCGCCATTTCGCGCGGCGGCAATCTTGCCCACGTCGGTCATGGTGCCGGAGCCGATGGTTACAATAAGATCAACACCCTTTGCCGCGTTCGCAGCTGTGTCCAGCGTCGCTTCATCAGCATGCAGCGTGGTGTGGCCGCCATCCAGCACCACAGTCTTGACGCGGTGGCCACCGAGCTGTGACTGCACCAGCGCGGCTAGCCTTTGATCGCCCCGCATGATCGGCGATGTGTCCGTGAGGAGAACGATTGACGCTGCTCCCACTTTGCCCGCGGCAGCCATAGCCTCCGTCGCCGCATCGCCCACCTTCAGGTGCGCATCGTTCGAAATCTCAACCCGCAGCATCGCCAATGGCAGCAACCGCGACTCAGCGTCTTCCGCTTTGAGAAAGCGGCGCAGACCATGAAGGTCGGTCGGATCAGACAAGGGATGTGCGAAAGCCATGGCGCCTCTGGAGTGACTGGAATGTTTATACACTATCTGAATTTTTATGCAAGGCCGGTCTCGCTCAAGCCCTGCCAAATTGGCCGCATGACTTTTCGCGCCGCCACATAATGCGGAAAAACTGCGTTGTAACGACTTGCAAGCTGGCCATCCGGACAGGTTGATGCGCCGAGATGAGGATCAACCCAGGCTTTGGCGCACGCCGCCATGTCAGGAAAAATCTTTTGCTGGACAGCTGCGATCATCGCCGCGCCAGCAGCGCCCGCCTCTTCTCGCGACACACTGCGAACTTCGGCATTGAGAACACTCGCAAGGATCAAGCGCAAAGCCCTGGATCTGGCAGCGCCGCCGGTAATTCTGATCTCCTTGGGGATATGTCCCATCGCCGCATAGCAATCGCGCGCGGCAAACGCCAAACCTTCAAAAACGCCGCGCATCATATCGTAATAATCAGCGGTGGTATCAAGGCCATTGAACATGGCGCGGGCCGATGTATCCATGAACGGCCCACGCTCGCCCGCCCGCGAAATATAGGGATGATAGAGAAGTTTGGCAGGCTCGCGCGCCAACACTTTTTCGTCCAGACCTTTGAGCACATCAGCGCGGCTTTTCATCACGCCACTGTCAGCCAGAACGCCAATCGCCACATCCAGCAGCCAATCAATGTTCAGCGTCGCGGCCATATTGGATTGCATCTGCGCAACCATGCCAGGGGCTGGAAAAACCATCGTGAAACCTGACTTCTCCGCATTGAGCCGCACAGCATCGGCATCGGTTCGCAATCGCATGTGCATGCCCGTGGAACCGACAATGGTGCAACCGGATTGACCTGTGGGATCAAACAAACCTCCGCCAAGGCCGGTGCAGACCACGTCGATATAGCCGAGGCAAACCGCAGTCCCTGCCTTCAAGCCAACAGCGCTGGCCGCGACCGCTGAGAGGCTGCCGCATTCAATGGTGCCGTCCACAACCGGCGTCAGAAGTTTTTTGGCATTGCCAACGCCCAGATCATCCAGAATGTCTGGCTGATAACGGCGCGTCCTGTAGTTGCCAAATGTGAAGTTGGCTTCTGATGGATCGGTAACACGGTCACCGGTCAATTTAAAATATATCCAGTCTTTGCAATGGAACGCGTGTGTGGCCTTGGCCAGAACTTCAGGCCTGTTCCGCTGCATCCAGGCGAGCTTGCCGCTCATTTGAACCACAGTCAGTCCGGTGCCGGTGCGTTCATAGTGGGCCGCATAATTTGGGGAGCCGACATAGTCTTCAACAATTGCAGCCGCGCGATTGTCCAGCCAGATGGTTGCGGGTCCCACTGGCTCTCCATCCTGGCCAACCAGCCACATGCCATCGCCTTGAGCTGTCACCGAAATGGCAATCAGCCGCGCAGCAAGGTCGGGAATTTTCTCAGCCAACTGCCGGAGCGTCGTCACAGCATCGGCCCAGGTTCGCGCCATATCCTGCTCAACACCGCCATCCGGGAACGTTGCGTAGTCATTGGCAACCGCCGCAACTGCCAGTTGCTGACCAGCTATGGTGAAGGCCACCGATTTCAATACCGATGTGCCAGCATCGATGCCGATTATTATGCCATCCTTCATTTGTTCACTTTCGCGCCTGAACGGAGGGGCGGTCTATTCGAGATTTTCAAACCATCTTGGCTTCCGCAATTTCAGCTTCTTGAGTTTGGCGGGATCGAATTTCGGTGGGTTGAATTTGCCGGTATCAAGCTCGGCGAAATCGATGTCGAAAAAGCCGCCGCGCACCACAACGGAAGTGTTCTGCATGCCTTCCTTCTGGACCAGCTTGAACAGCGTGGCGGCATTGGCGGGCGATAAGCGCACACAACCATGCGAGGCCCTGCGGCCCAGGCTTTTCACATGCGGGCTGCCGTGAATGGCGTGGCCGCGTGGCGTGAAAAAAACCGCATGCGGCATGGGGGCATTGTCCCATTCCTTGGAGAAATGGTCCTTTTCCATGCGAAACGGGCGGAATTTGCCACTGGGAGTTGTATAGCCCGCAGCCCCGGTTGAAACCGGCCAGACATACTCGCGGTCGCCATCCACAGTCACTGTCATCTTCTGGCTGACCTTGTTGATCGTCACCACAACCTTGGCAGCCAGCGCTGACACCTCTCCAAAGATCAGCGTCGTTAACAAAGTGGCCGCAATCAACCATGCACGCATTGAAGTCCCTCCGGAAATGCCTGCGCGCAACTTAATCCAACACTGCGAAGGCGTCGAGGGCGAATTGACGAAGAGAATTTACCACTCCGTAAATTCAAACTTGCGCGATGGTAAAAAGGTAAAGTTAAGTCTCCATCACTGGCCTGTTGGCAGATAGACGCACCGCCTGACCCATGCTCTTCCCGCAATCAGGCGAAAAAGCACTGCGATTGCGGGGGGTTAATCCTCGTCGAACCTGGACGCCACCAGCGCTGCCAGCGCGTCGGCGGCGGCTTCTGCCTGGGGGCCGGTGGCTTCGACGAGTATGGACGTGCCCATGGCGGCGCCAAGCATCATCAACCCCATGATCGAAGTGGCCGGCACAGTCTGGCCATCGCGGGTCACGGCGATGTCGGCGTCAAAGCCTTCGGCGCATTTGACGAATTTGGCCGATGCCCTGGCATGGAGGCCGCGCTGGTTGATGATCGGCAGTTCGCGGGTGAGTGCGGGCATGCCTCAGTCTCCCAGAACCTGGCTGGCGATGTTGATATATTTGCGCCCTGCGTCCTGGGCAGCGCAGGCGGCCTTGTCGAGATTGGCGTCCTTGCGGATGCGGGCGAGCTTCACCAGCATCGGCAGATTGAGGCCGGCAACCACTTCAACCCGGCCCAGTTCCATCAGCGATATGGCAAGGTTGGAGGGTGTGCCGCCGAACATATCGGTGAGGATGATGACGCCGCTTCCGGCATCAACACGGGCAACGGCGCCGGCGATGTCGCCGCGCCGATCCTCCATCCTGTCATCAGCGCCGATGCAGATGGCTTCAATGCGCTCCTGGCGGCCCACAATATGCTCGAGCGCGTGAACAAATTCGGCAGCGAGCCTGCCATGGGTGACCAGGACAAGGCCGATCATGAGACGATATAAACCCTGCGCAACGAAGAGGCCCCGGCTATATTTGAGGAGGGCACAATGCCCGGATCGCATGTCTCGTGCAACCAGCAATTCTCAATGTGACTTTCAGGGTTGAACTGGTGGGTGCGCTGGTTTGACTCATGGCCGGGCAGCGCGGATTTTGATTCAAGCGTCGCATGGTGCTCGAATCGCTCATCAATGACGTCAAACGCCTGTGCGCGGCC
>JANOTU010000370.1:0-2497 GCA_031416515.1 Hyphomicrobiales bacterium | reverse complement strand
CTCCCATTTGCGAAGGCGCAAACGGGAGAAGGCGATATCATTGATGGCCTTCTCCCGTGGCTCTTGGGCCATGGGAGAAGGTGCCCGACAGGGCGGATGAGGGCCATGCCATCAGCGTGGTCGAAAAGCAAAAGATGTGTGAATCCCTAAGCTCCCAAAGGAGAGGGTAATTGGGTTCAGATGACTTCAACGTCCAGCACGCCAACTCCGGCGATTTCTCCATGCAAGCGGTCGCCGCGCTTGACCGCACCTACGCCTGATGGCGTGCCGGTGAAGATCACATCGCCAGCGTGAAGCTGAAACAGCGCGCCTAGCTCGGCGATGATTTCGGGGACACTCCAGATCATATCGGAAATATCGCCAGTCTGGCGGCGCTGGCCGTTGACATCGAGGGTAATCGCCCCTTTCAGCGGCATGGCGATGTCGCTGACAAGTTCGCTCACCGGGGCGGAATGGTCAAAGGCCTTGGCCACCTCCCAAGGGCGGCCCAACTTCTTGGCTGCCGCCTGCAGGTCGCGCCGGGTAAAATCCAGGCCGACACCGTAGCCAAAGGGCTGGCCGCCCTCGCCCAGCGCCACCACAAGCTCGATCTCATGATGCACATCATTGCTCGCAGTGGGATAGGGAAAGCGGCCATCCAGCACCAGAGCGTCGGGCGGCTTCATAAAGAAGAACGGCGGATCGCGGCCCGCTTCACCGCCCATTTCCTTGACATGCTCGGCATAGTTCCGCCCCACGCAGTAAATTCGCCGCACCGGATAGCGCAAATGGCTGCCGCGCAAGGGAATATAGGCTTGGGGCGGTGTCGCAAAAACATAGCTCATGCCAGGACAATGCCCCTTTCGGCGAAAGATTTGCGCGTGGCCGCGGCTGAGCCATCCAGATCAATGGCGCGGCAGGCTCCTTCGATCACTTCGGTTTCAAAGCCCAGCGCCTTGGCGTCGGCGGCGGAATAGCGCACGCAAAAATCAAAGGCGAGGCCAACGCAAACCACCTTGGTGAAGCCGCGCTCTTTCAGATAGCCGCCAAGGCCGGTGGGGGTTTCGTGGTCATTCTCGTAGAAAGCCGAATAGCTGTCGATGGCATGGCGAAAGCCCTTGCGGACAATGAGTTCCGCATGCGGAATATCGAGATCCTTGCGGAAGGCGGCACCCTCGCTGTTCTGGATGCAGTGGTCGGGCCACAGGGTCTGGCGGCCATAGGGCATGATCACTTGCTCATGCTCTTTCTTGCCCGGATGGCTGGAGGCAAAGGACGAATGCCCCGCCGGGTGCCAGTCCTGGGTCAGCACCACATGGGCGAAGCCGTGGGCGAGGCGGTTGACGATATGCACCACCTCATCGCCACCCGGCACAGCAAGGCGGCCACCGGGGCAGAAATCATTCTGGATATCGACAACGATCAGAACATCAGTATCCTTGCGCATAGAATTACTCCAATAGTCGAAACCCCTGACCTTATCTTCTCCCTCCCCCCTGTGGCTAAGGTCGGGGTGGGGGTCGCTCCGCCGTTCAACAATTCAGCCTGAAATTGTGAATCATGATTTACGAGGGTTGATATCACTCCGCAATGGCCGCGGCGCAGCCCTTGAGCGCCGGGAATTTATCGGTGATCACATAGACCGGCATGGGCTTCATCACATGGGCGATCTTGCCCTTGTCCTCAAAGATGGCGCGGAACGGGCCGGACCTCAATTTTTCAACAATCGCCGGCGCAATGCCGCCCGCGAGATAGACTCCGCCATGGGCCTGCATGGTCATGGCGGCATCGCCGGCGATGCGGGCCAGCCAGATGATGAACTGGTCCAGCGTTTTGACCGCCAGCGCATCAGTGCCAGCGAGCGCTGCTTTCAACACCGCTTCCGGCGTGGTCAGCGCGCCGCCGATCACCCGGTGCATCAGCAACATGCCGCCGCCCGAGATTGCGTCCTCGGTTGTCAGCGTCACGCCCGGCTTGATCATCTTCTGCCGCCAGTCGAATTCTTCCTGCGTGGCCACGGGGAGATTGATGTGGCCGACTTCGCCGGGAAGCACCATCCAGCCAGCCTTGGGCAAAGGCGCCAGTGTCGCCATGCCAAAGCCGGTGCCGGGGCCGAGCACGATCTTGACTGCTGGTTGTGCCGAAGCCGTGCCGCCGATCTGCGCCACATCATTTTTCCCCAGATGCGGCAGCGACCAGGCCAGCGCTTCAAAATCATTGAGCAGCCGGAACCGCGCTGCCCCCGCCGCGTGGCGCAAACTTTCGCGCGAAAAGCTCCAGTCGCGATTGGTGAGCGCCACAATCTCGCTGTTGATGGGCGCGGCCACCGCCACCGCCGCGGCGCTGAGGTCTTTGAGCGTGTGGGATTTCACATAATGGGCGATGGCCTCTTCCAGCGAGCCAAAATCGTCATTCTTCAGCGCCTCGATATCGCGGGCGGTTGTAGATCCCGGCTCCACCACGCCAAAGCGCGAATTGGTGCCGCCAATATCACCCACAAGTGCCAAGCCAACCATGA
>JANOTU010000369.1:0-5101 GCA_031416515.1 Hyphomicrobiales bacterium | reverse complement strand
CCATGACGCCAAAGGTGATGGCAAGGCCGATGGCCGCAAGCAGCAAAACTGATCCCAGTGAAATTCCGTACCAGACATTCTGCGCCACGCTCCACACCGCCAGCGCGGCTTCAATTTTTTGCGCCCCCGCAACCGCCGCATTTTGCAGGCGGCCCTCGGCGGTGGCGGCGAAGGCCGAAAGCAGGGCGGCGCTGTCGCGGTCGGCGCGCAGGGAAAGGGTTTCGATCGCGGCAAGCTTTTCAGCCTCGCTCCGGCTGCTGCGCAATGTGGCAGCGGCGACGGCGTCTTTCATCACCGCCGCGATGCTGACATCAGATTCCTTGGCCAGCGCTTTCTCAAGAGCCTCAAGCGAGGCGGGATCACCCGATTTCAAAACCGCCGCCGCCGCTGCCTTGCGTGACGCAGCATCAGGGCTGAACAGCGTGAGGCCGCTCAGCACATTGGCGATGACCCGGCGCAGGCCGTTGTTGACCTTGATCTTGTCGAGTTCCGATTTTTGCGCCTCGCCCGCCGGAGCGCGGTCAAGCGGCTGCTGCAACAGCATGACATCGCCTGAAGACTTGGCGATGAACACTTTGAGATCAGACTTCCGCGCATAAAGATTACCAGCGGAAAGCGCCTCCAGCACGGTCATGACATTCGCATCGCCCGTCGCCGCCAGCGCCATCACGGCAGCTTCACGTTCCTTGAAGCTCCCTGGCGCCAGGGCCGCCACAGCTGCGTCCATATCCTGCGCCGAAGCCGGACTGAAGATCAGCAGCACACTGAGTAATAGCGTAGCAAGCCGGAGCCATGTCATGGAGGGTGATCTCTCTGTTCCGTCATGCCAGCGAAAGCTGGCATCCAGCTGCTTTGGTCAAGTGAGAAAGCTGGCTTTCGCTGGGGTGACGGCAAATAGAAGTTATTGGTTGAGGGGCAGCTCGCGCCGCCCCCCGGGTCAGCGCTCAGCCAGCGCCGCCGCATTTTCCGCTTTTCACATTGAAATTGCCGCAGGCCATGGGCTTGCGCCAATCGGAGATCAGGTCTTTGGAGTCAGGCAGGAAGTCCGACCATTCATCGCCCACCACCAGTCCCGGCGTCTGCCAGACAATCTCGAACTGTCCGGTTTCCTGGATTTCGCCGATCAGCACCGGCTTGGTGATGTGATGGTTCGGCATCATTGTGGAATAAGCGCCCGAGAGGTTGGGCACGGCGACACCAATGATGGCATCAGCCACAGCGTCCGTATCCGTGGTGCCGGCCTTCTTCACCGCTTCCACCCACATGTTGAAGCCAATGAAATGGGCCTCCATGGGATCATTGGTGACGCGTTTGTCGTTCTTGATAAAGGCCTTCCAGTCCTTGATGAAAGCGGCGTTGGCGGGGTTGTCGATCGACATGAAATAATTCCACGCCGCGAGATGGCCGACCAGGGGGCCGGTATCAATGCCAGCGAGTTCCTCTTCGCCCACCGAGAAGGCCACAACCGGAATATCGGTCGCGGCCACACCCTGGTTGGCGAGTTCCTTGTAGAAGGGCACATTGGCATCGCCGTTGATGGTCGAGACCACGGCCGTCTTCTTGCCAGCGCTGCCGAATTTCTTGATATCCGCCACAATTGATTGCCAGTCGGAATGACCGAACGGCGTGTAGTTGATCATGATGTCTTCGGCGGCTACCCCCTTGGAGAGGAGATAGGTTTCGAGAATCTTGTTGGTGGTGCGGGGATAAACATAGTCGGTGCCTGCCAGCACCCAGCGCGTGACCCCCTCATTGGCGAGATAGTCAACCGCAGGCACCGCCTGCTGATTGGGAGCGGCACCTGTATAGAAGACGTTCTTCGAGCTTTCCTCGCCCTCATATTGGACGGGATAGAACAAGAGGCCGTTCAATTCCTCAAACACCGGCAGCACCGATTTCCGCGACACGGAGGTCCAGCAGCCAAACACGGCGGCGCATTTATCCGAAGCAATCAGCCCGCGCGCCTTTTCCGCGAACAGCGGCCAGTCCGAAGCCGGGTCCACCACCACAGCTTCCAGCTTCTTGCCCAGCAACCCGCCCTTGGCGTTTTGTTGCTCGATGAGCATCAGCATGACATCCTTCAGCGTGGTTTCGCTGATCGCCATGGTGCCCGAAAGCGAGTGCAGCACACCCACCTTGATCGTGTCTTCGGCGGCAAATGCCTTGACCGACATCAGCCCAAGCCCGGTCAGGGCACCTGCTGCCACGCCTGCCTTCAATAATCCCCGTCTGCTAATCATGTGTCTTCTCCGTTGGTTGTTGCAACACCTCAAGAGCAACTGCCGTGCCAAACCGCCGGGAACAGATAAATCGTTGATATGAAACCATAAAAAAATGAAATTTGAAATTCAGGACAAGCCCTGTGAACTTAATTTGTGCAAGCGCCATCAAAACCAGCCTGATTTTTAATCAAACTTTATACTGGCTTAATATTATGCAAGCTCCAAATGATCTTTTCTTTCTTCCCCTTCTCCCTTTGCGGGAGAAAGTGGCGAAGCGCCGAAGGCGTTGCGCCGGATGAGGGGGCGGTTCAGCGAGTCCCGCAGCCTCCAGACTCGGCTCACCGCCCTCTCATCCGTCTCGCGCCCAAGAAAGAAAGGGGGCGCGATCCACCTTCCCCCGCGAGGGGAGAAGGAAGAAAAGGAGGCTGTCTCGGACGGCGTTTTTACGCTTTCTTCCCCTTCTCCCGCAAAAGGGGGGAAGAAACGAAGTGGCATGAACCATGAACCTTGGCGCTCAGCAAAAATTTCGCGACGGATTCCCCTCTTGTTCTGCGTCTTATGTCTGCAACAACAAAAGGAACACCCAAATGAAGCGACTTTCACTCGTGCTTGCTCTCTCATGCCTTGGCCTCACCACGGCCCTCGCCATAGAGCCCACCATCCCCAAAAGCCCCAAGGTCTTCGCCAAGCTGGATGCTGACTCCAATGGCATGGTTTCTTTGCAGGAAATAACCCCCAAGGCCGAGGCCCGTCTGCTGCGGCTTGATGCTGACAAGAACCGCGAGGTTTCCGCCGCCGAGATCGATGCCTATCTGCAAGGCTTGCTCGAAAAGCGCCGCGCCAGGCTGATGGGCAATCTCGATACCGACAAGAACGGTGTCATCACCATAATCGAACTCGACAAAGTTGCCGCAGAGTTGTTCAATGGCGCTGACGCCGACAAGAGCGGCGGCATTTCGCTTGAGGAGGCGCGCAATTTCAAGGCGGCGAAATCGCGCAAAACGCTCAAGGAAACCGGCGTAAACTGAACAGCGGAGCGAATACCCCTGCGTGGACAGGAACACTGAAGACAAGGGGGCTGTGGGCGATGCCGAACTGTTATCGGCGGTCGCCCGCAGCGATTCGCGCGCCTTCAACGAAATTGTCCGGCGTTATTACCAGCCGGTTTACCGTCTCGTCTGGCGCATGGGCAATGGCAACGCTGATACCGAGGATATTACCCAGGAGGCGTTCATGAAGCTCTGGCAGAATCCGGCCCAGCTGCGCGAGGCGGCAGCGCTGAAGGGCTGGCTCATGCGGGTGGCCGCCAACGCCGTCATTGATCGGTCCCGCAGGCGCCGCCATGCGGACATCGACGCGGTGCCAGAACCCGCTGATCCCCAGCCCCTTGCAGACACGGTCCTCAAGCGTTCGCAAGCAGCCCGGCACATTGACCGCCGCATCAGCCTCCTGCCAGAACGCCAGCGCCTTGCTCTGTCACTGGTTTATTTTGAAGGCCTGTCCAATATCGACGCCGCCGCCGTTCTCGAGCTCAGCGTCGATGCTGTCGAGTCGCTTCTGGCGCGCGCGCGGCGCGCTTTAAAGGAAAGCATGAGCAAGGAATGGCGCAATCTGCTGGAGGAACTCACATGACCGCCCGCCTGAAAGCCGTGCTCGAAGCTTACGGCGCTGATCCCGCCAAATGGCCCAAGGACGAGCGCGCAGCCCTCCTGGCCATCGCCCGTGCGGAGGATTTCGCCGAAGCCCGCGCCATCGACCAGATGCTGGGTCTGGCCACGCGGCCCCCGCTCCCGCCAGATTTTGAAGCCCGCATGATGGCGCGCCTGCCCTCCAATGTGGTCCCCTTCAAACTGCGCTGGACCGCCGCCCTGCCGCTGGCGGCGTCACTGGCGCTTGGCATCTATCTCGGTGCCCTGGACCTGGGCTACGACACCGATGATATCAGCGGCGTTGCCGCCGCCATGGATTATTCTGAGGACGAAGCCACATGACACGAAATCCCAAGACCTGGCCGTGGTGGAACTTGGCACTCATCGCCTCGCTCGCCCTCAACCTCCTCTTTGCCGGCGCCATCGCCACGCGCTTCTTTTTCCACGAAGGCCGGATCGAGCGCATGGCCGGCACCAGCTATCTCCACCTTATCCCGCGTAAATTCCTCGCCACTCTCGACAAGGAGCGGCGCGAGGAATTATTGGGCCTGCTCAAATCCCACCGCGAGCAATACCGCAGCGGCCAAAAAGCCACGCGGGCATCCGCCGAAAACCTCGCCGCCGTTCTGGAAAATTACGATGAAGCCAGGCTCCGCGCTGTCCTGGGTGAATTCAACAAAAACAGCACCGACATGATCGCCATCAGCTCCACCGCCGCCACCGATTTCATCTCCCGCCTGACGCCTGAGCAGCGCGCCAGCCTCGCCACCCATATCCGCTCCCGCGCCAGGGGAGGACGGAAGAAGGCCGCTTCGCCGTAACGTCCCTCATCCTGAGGCGCTCGCGCTCCTGCGTGAGCCTCGAAGGGCAGGTCGTTCAGTACTCGCACTTCAAGTTTGAAACGCGAAGCACGGCGTGCATCCGCGCGCACTCTTTCATCAAACCCAGAAAATTCACGCGTCTTTCGCCCGCCGCGCCTATGGCGATCCAGGTGTTCTTGGCCTCGCGGCCGCGCAGGCCAAGCGGATCAGCCATAATTCTTGGGTCCTCCCAACCCTCATCCTGAGGTGCGAGCGCCTTCGCGAGCCTCGAAGGACGGTTGCAGGCTCCGTACCGTGGGCCCTTCGAGGCGTAGCTACGGGCTCGCACTTCAGGGTGAGGAAGTGAGAGTATGCCGCACCGCTCTCGCCTCAAATGCCATCGCTCTTATTGCGAATATTGTTGAAAATT
>JANOTU010000368.1:0-2943 GCA_031416515.1 Hyphomicrobiales bacterium | reverse complement strand
CGAAGCGCCGGAGGGGGGCCTTGCCACAGCCACAGAGTCTACGGCCAGGCCCCCCACCGTCACGCGGCGCGCGACACCACCCCCGCCCGGGGGGCGGAAAAAAGAAGAGGTGCAATGGTGAGCGAGTACCTCGTCGAAGCGTTGCATATCGTCAAAGTCTTCGGCACGCTCCGCGCCAATGATGATGTCACCCTGAAAATAAAACCCGGTGAAATCCATGCTTTCCTCGGCGAGAATGGCGCGGGCAAATCGACGCTGGTGAAAATGATCTACGGGGCGTTGCAGCCGACGTCCGGCGAATTCCGCTGGCAGGGCAGGCCTGTCGCCATCAGCAATCCTGCGGCCGCGCGCCAGCTAGGCATCGGCATGGTGTTCCAGCATTTCTCGCTGTTTGAAGCATTGAGTGTGGCCGAAAACATCGCCCTTGCCATGCCAGGTGCTTTTGACATGGCCAAACTCGCAGAGAAAATCACCCGCGTTTCGAAAGCCTACGGCTTGGCCCTGGAACCCGCGGCAATCGTTGCTGATCTTTCGGTGGGCGAGCGCCAGCGCATTGAGATTGTGCGTTGTCTGCTGCAGGAGCCGCGGCTCCTGATCATGGATGAGCCCACCGCCGTGCTCACCCCGCAAGAGGCCGACCAGCTTTTCATCGTGCTCACCCGTCTCGCCAGCGAGGGCTGCGCCATCATCTATATCAGCCACAGGCTCGAAGAAGTGAAACGCCTCTGCCACACGGCCACCATTCTGCGCCATGGCAAGGTGGTGGCGGAAGTTGATCCAGCAAGGGAAACCGCAGGCAGCCTGGCCCGCCTCATGGTGGGTGGTGAAATTCATGTGGTGCGGGGCGAACGTTCACAAAGCACTGGCGCTGTGCGCTTGGCATTGAACAATCTGAACTTGAGCGCTGACGGCCCGTTTGCGGTTGAACTCAAGAATATCTCGCTTGCTGTGAAGGCGGGCGAAGTCATCGCCATCGCCGGGGTGGCGGGCAATGGCCAGTCGGAACTTTTCGATGCCATCTCCGGCGAGCGCGGCTTGGGCGACAACAACATGATCGCCATTGATGGCGCACCCCTTGGCCATGCCGGTATCAATGCGCGGCGCAATGCCGGTGCCGCCTTTGTGCCTGAAGAGCGCCTGGGCCACGGCGCTGTCCCCGGCTTCAGGCTTTCAGAGAACGTGATTCTGACGCGCCATTCCTCCGATACAACGCTGGTGAAATCGGGCCTCCTGCAGAAAAACGGCGCCGCAAGGGTGAGTGAGCGGGTGATCAAGGCATACGACGTGCGCAAAGGCAAGCCTGACCCCGAAGCCCGCGCCCTCTCCGGCGGCAATCTGCAAAAGTTTGTGCTGGGCCGCGAATTGGACCGCCATCCCGGCATTCTGGTGGTCAATCAGCCAAGCTGGGGCGTTGATGCGGGTGCGGCGGCAACCATCCGCCAGGCCATTATTGATCTTTCCCGCGCCGGTTCCGCTGTGCTGGTCATCAGCCAGGATCTGGACGAAATTTTCGAGATCGCCGACCGCATCGCGGTGATCTCGCGCGGGCAATTGTCGCAAAGCTATCCTGTCGCGGAGATGACGCGCCAGCGGGTGGGCCTGTTGATGGCCGGCGCAGCGGAGGTTCGCCATGCGGCTCACGCTTGAAAAACGTGGCGAATATTCCACCACCATGGCCTTGGCCTCGCCGTTCATTGCGCTGGCGCTGACGGTTATCGCAGGCGGCATCATTTTCGCTCTTCGCGGGCTCAATCCTTTTGAGGCGCTCTATGTCTATTTCATCGAACCCCTGACAGCGCTGTGGTCGGTGCAGCAATTGATCGTCAAGGCCACGCCATTGGTGCTGATCGGGGCTGGGCTTTCGGTGTGCTATATGGCCAATGTCTGGAACATCGGCGCGGAAGGCCAACTCACCGCAGGGGCCATTCTCGGCGGCATGGTGCCGGTGATGTTTCCCGCCTGGCAGTCTCCCCTCACGCTGGTGGCGATGCTCACGCTGGGCACGATCGGCGGCATGCTGTACGGCCTCATTCCGGCCCTCCTCAAAAACCGCTTCAACGCCAATGAGATTCTGACCTCCCTCATGCTGGTTTATGTGGTGCAGCTTTATCTCGATTGGCTGGTGCGCGGCCCCTGGCGCGACCCTCAAGGCTTCAATTTTCCCAAGACCATCAGTTTTGAAGGCTGGCAGCTCCTGCCCAATATCGCGGGCTCGATTCATCTGGGCGTTGTCGCAGCGCTCGCCGCGGTTGTGGCCCTCGCCTTCATGATGGGGAAGTCGCTCAAAGGCTTTGAAATCCGTGTCGCTGGCAGCGCCCCCCGCGCCGGCCGCTTTGCTGGCTTCTCGCGCCAGCGCATGGTGATCTTCTGCTTTCTCCTCTCCGGCGGCCTTGCGGGTCTTGCCGGTATCATCGAGGTGGCCAGCACCGTGGCGCAGCTGCAGCCGCAAATCTCGCCCGGCTACGGCTTTGCCGCCATCATCGTGGCCTTCCTCGGCAGGCTCAATCCCGTGGGCGTGCTCTTCGCCGGATTACTCCTTGCCTTGAGCTACATCGGCGGCGAGGCGGCGCAGATCACCCTGGGAATCTCCGACAAGATCGCCCGGGTATTCCAGGGCATATTGCTGTTTTTCATTTTGGCATGTGATACGTTGATTTTGTACCGGATCAGGGTGACATGATGAAATCGCCAATGCCACGCTCTCATCTTTCCTCCCCCCCTTGCGGGCTAAGGGATGCACACATCTTTTTGCCTCAAAATACGACTCAATATCAACGCCTTAACGAATCCGGTTTGACACTCTTGGATTGGGAAAACGACACAAAATTGATAGTTTTTCTAGGCTTTTCAATTAACCAGTTTAAAATACTCAATAAGATGTGTGCATGCCTTAGCCTTGCGGGGGAGGTGGCGCGCAGCGCCGGAGGGGGGCCTGGCCGGGAG